>DASUEW010000792.1:0-6429 GCA_036274875.1 Ilumatobacteraceae bacterium | reverse complement strand
GAGTGGTCGTCGGAGCTGAGTCGTGCGAGTGCGAACGCGAGCGAAGGCTCCGGACGGTACGCGTCGTGCACGAGCAGAGCGTCCTCACCGACGTCGGCCACCTCGACCAGTCGTAGCTGTCCGTCACTACCCATCACCACGCCCCGGTGGCCGTCGACGCCGAATCGGATCGGCTCGCCGTGGACGAGGTCGATCATCATCTCGTCGCGCACCGAGCGCTTGGTGACGTCGTCGAACTGACCGTCGTTGAACACGTTGCAGTTCTGGTAGATCTCGACGAACGACGAACCGCGGTGGTCGTGGGCCGCCCGGAACACGTCGACCATGTGCTTGCGGTCGAGGTCGTGGGTGCGGGCGACGAAGCTGGCCTCGGCCCCCAATGCCACCGAGAGCGGGTTGAACGGCGGATCGACGGAGCCGAACGGTGTCGACTTGGTGACCTTGCCGACCTCCGACGTCGGCGAGAACTGACCCTTCGTGAGGCCGTAGATGCGGTTGTTGAACAACAGGATCGTGAGGTTGACGTTCCGGCGCAGGGCGTGGATCAGGTGGTTGCCACCGATCGACAGCCCGTCCCCGTCGCCGGTGATGACCCACACGTCGAGATCGGGACGGGCGACCGCGACACCAGTCGCGATCGCCGGCGCACGGCCGTGGATCGAGTGCATGCCGTACGTGTTCATGTAATACGGGAAGCGGCTCGAGCAACCAATGCCCGAGATGAACACGGTGTTCTCGGGCTGCACGCCGAGGTCGGGCATCAACTGCTGGACGGCCTGCAGGATGCCGTAGTCGCCGCACCCCGGGCACCAGCGGATCTCCTGGTCGCTCGCCCAGTCCTTCTTCGATGTCAGTTGGACCGCTGCATCACTCATGACTCCAGGATCCTCTCTCGGACGAGCGGGCCTGGCGGCCCGCCTCCGTGCTCGCCGGCTCCGCTGCGCTTCGCCGTCTCACCGACCTCAGTCATGCGTCCAAAATCCTCTCGATCTCGGCTTCGATCTCACGGGCGACGAACGGGAGGCCCACGATCTTCGACAGGACCTTGGCGTCGACGAGGTACTCGCTCCGCACCAGGCGCGTGAGCTGCCCGCTGTTGAGCTCCGGCACCAACACGTGTCGGTACCGCTTCAGCTTCTCGCCGAGATCGTTCGGGAGGGGGCTGAGGTGGGTGAGGTGGATCCACGCGATCTTGCGGCCGGCCCGGCGGCGGCGCTGCATCGCGGCGTCGATCGCGGCCCACGTCGAGCCCCACCCGAGCAAGCAGAGATCGGCATCGGGATCGCCTTGGATCTCGAGCTCCGGGAGGTCGTCGGCGATCCGGGCGATCTTGGCGGCGCGCAACGCCACCATCTTGCCGTGGTTCTCGGGCGTGTAGTTGACGTTGCCGGTGCCGTCGGCCTTCTCGAGCCCGCCGATGCGGTGCATCAGCTGCGGCGTGCCCGGGATCGCCCACGGACGGGCCAGTGTGTCGGGATCGCGCAGGTACGGCCAGAACACCGGGTTGCCGGCGCGGTCGACGGCGTTGAGCTCGGTCTGGAACGGCACGGAGATGTCGGGGAGGCTGTCGACGTCGGGGAGTCGCCACGCTTCTGAGCCGTTCGCCAGGAAGCCGTCGGACAACAGGATCACCGGGGTGCGGTACTTGATCGCGATCCGCGCCGCTTCGATCGCGGCGTGGAAGCAGTGCACCGGGCTATAGCAGGCGACGACTGGGAGCGGCGCCTCGCCGTGGCGTCCGTAGAGGGCGATGTTCAGGTCGGCTGCCTCGGTCTTGGTCGGCAATCCGGTCGACGGGCCGCCGCGCTGGATGTCCACGACGATGAGAGGTAGCTCGACCGACACCGCCAGCGAGATCGTCTCGCCCTTCAGCGACACGCCGGGGCCGCTCGTGGTGGTGACGCCGAGATGCCCGGAGAACGCGGCCCCGAGCGCCATGCCGATCGCCGCGATCTCGTCCTCGGCCTGCACCGTGCGGACCCCGAAGTGCTTGTGCTTCGAGAGCTCGTGAAGGATGTCGCTGGCGGGTGTGATGGGGTAGGAGCCGAGCGTGACGGGGAGCTTGGCGAGCTGACCGGCCGCGACGAGACCCCACGCGAGCGCGGTGTTGCCGGTGATGCTCGTGTACTCGCCGTCGGGCAGCTTGGCCGGACGGACCTCGTAGCGGTGCCCCACCGCTTCGGTGGTCTCGCCGAAGTGGTAGCCGGCGACGAACGCCGCCCGGTTGGCCGCGGCGACGAGCTCGGTCTTCGCGAACCGCTCGGCGATCCAGTCGATCGTGGGCTGGATCGGGCGGGTGTACATGAACGACACGAGACCGAGGGCGAAGAAGTTCTTCGACCGCTCGGCGTCGCGCGGCTTGACCCCGAGCGGCTCGCATGCCTGCTTCGTGAGCGACGTCATCGGCACCTTGATCAGGCGGTACGTCGCCAGGCTGCCGTCTTCGAGCGGGTTCGAGGTGTACTCGGCCTTCTCGAGGTCACGTTGCTCGAACGCGTCCTCGTTGACGATCAGCGTTCCGCCCTGCTCGAGCCGGTCGAGGTCGGCCTTCAACGCCGCCGGATTCATCGCCACGAGCACGTTGGGCTCGTCGCCCGGCGTGGTGATCTCGTGGTCGGAGATGTGCACCTGGAAGCTCGACACGCCGTTGACGGTGCCGGCCGGGGCGCGGATCTCGGCCGGAAAGTCGGGCATCGTCGACAAGTCGTTGCCGAACGAGGCGCTCACGGAGGTGAAACGGTCACCAGTCAGCTGCATCCCATCACCGGAGTCTCCGGCGAACCGGACCACCAGGCGATGGAGAACCTCGGCACCGTCCGATCGCTCGATCGTGTCGGTCATGTTCCCTCCTTGCCCCGGCGACGTTGCCAGGACGTAGTTATGTTCACCATACCGGCATCGGGCCGCAAGAATCGGGACGTGTTGTTCGTCGAGTTGGCCGATTGTTCGGCGAAGGTGGCGGCGACGTCCAAGCGCAACGACAAGATCGCGCTCATCGCCGGTGTGTTGCGCAGGCTCGCTCCCGACGAGGTCGAGCCGGCCGTCGCCTTTCTGGTCGGCGAGACACCGCTCGGGCGCGTCGGCGTCGGGTGGGCGACGATCTCCGACGTCCGCCCTGACCCGGCGGACGATGCAACCCTCGGTGTGCTCGACGTCGCGGCCGCGATCGAGCAGCTGGCCGCGACGTCGGGCCAGGGATCGTCAAGCGAACGCCGCAGGATCCTGCGCGACCTGCTCGAACGAGCGACGGCGTCGGAGCAACGCCTCGTGTTCGGCATCGTCGGAGGCGAACTGCGTCAGGGTGCCCTCGACGGCGTGATGGCCGCGGCGGTAGCTCGGGCCGCCGATGTGGCGCCGCGCGACGTGCAGCGGGCGGCGATGATGGCCGGCTCGTTGCCGATCGCGGCGCGCGCCGCGCTCGACGGTGGCGCCCCGGCGCTGGCCGGCATCGAGTTGTCGCCCTTACGGCCGGTCCAGCCGATGCTCGCGACACCCGCTGCGGATGTTGCGGCGGCGATCGGCGCGACCGGCGAGGCCTCGGTGGAGTGGAAGCTCGACGGTGCGCGGATCCAGGCACACCGTCGCGGCGGCGACGTGAGGCTCTTCACCCGCAACCTCAACGACGTGACCGACCGCCTCGGCGGCGTGGTCGATCTCGTGCGTTCGCTCCCCGGGGGCGACGTCGTGCTCGACGGTGAGGTGCTCGGCGTGCTCGACGACGGCACGCCGCGGCGTTTTCAGGACACGATGGGCGACTTCGGTGCCGACACGCCGGGTCGAGGTACCGGCCTGGCGCCGTTCTTCTTCGACGTCCTCCACATCGGCGGCGACGCCGTCGTCACCGAGCCGCTCTCGGTGCGCCGGGAGTTGCTCGCCGCGACCGTGCCGGGTATCGCCCGGCTCCCCTCGATCGTCACCGCCGACGTGGCGGAGGCCCAGCGCTTCCTCGACGATGCCGTCGCCAGCGGTCACGAGGGCGTCATGGTGAAGGACCTCGCCGCGACGTACGACGCGGGGCGGCGTGGTGGTGCGTGGCGCAAGGTGAAGCCGGTCCACACGCTCGACCTCGTCGTCCTCGCCGTCGAGTGGGGCCATGGGCGACGTACAGGGTGGCTTTCGAACCTCCACCTGGGCGCGCGGGGGAGCGACGGCGGGTTCGTCATGGTCGGCAAGACGTTCAAGGGCCTGACCGACGAGTTGCTGCGTTGGCAGACCGAGCGCTTCCAGGAGCTGGCGATCACGACCGATGGTCACGTCGTCCACGTCCGCCCCGAGCAGGTGGTCGAGATCGCCGTTGACGGTGTCCAAGCGTCGACGCGCTACCCGGGGCACGTGGCGCTGCGATTCGCCAGAGTGCGCGGCTATCGCGACGACAAGTCGGCGAACTAGGCCGACACCATCGAACAGGTCCAAGCCCTCCTCCACTAGCCCTCCTCCACTAGCCCTCCACCAACCCAACCTCCCACGGTTCTGTCTGCTTCAGTCGGCCCGTGGCTTCGTCTGGCGCAGACAGTTCCGACGATCCGGTGGCGGCCGGTAGGGTCCACGGCCGACATGGCGACGTTGCGCTTCAGCTTCGGCACGATGGGCTCGGGCAAGAGCACGCTCGCGCTGCAGATCCATCACAACCTCGCGACCCGCGAGCTGTACGGCCTGCTGCTGACGTGCCTCGATCGCGACGGTCATCAGGTAACGAGCCGGCTCGGGGTTGCCGCCCCGGCGATCCATGTCGACCCCGAGCTCGACCTGCACGCCCTGGCCGTCGCCCACTGGCCGATCCACTACATCGTGTGCGACGAGGCGCAGTTCTACACGCCGCAGCAGATCGACGAGCTCGGACGCGTCGTCGACGATCTCGAGGTCGACGTCTACGCGTTCGGTCTCATCACCGATTTCCGCGGTGAGCTGTTCGACGGCACGAAGCGGCTGCTCGAGATCGCCGACGAGCGGGTGCCGCTGCAGGTCGAGGCAAGATGCTGGTGCGGCTCGCGCGCGACCCACAACGCGCGGGTCGTCAACGGGGTTCTGGTCTACGAGGGCGAGACGGTGATGGTGGGCGACACGGCCGACGCGTCGGCGCAGCGGCTCTTCGGCGACACCGTGCGGTACGAGCTGCTGTGCCGCCGCCACTACCGCGACGGCGACCTCGGCACCTGATCCGCTCTCCAACCCCGTTTCTGTCTGCTTCAGATGAAGCCACGGGCCGTTTGAAGCAGACAGGTCGCGTGGCGAGCACGCAGTGTGGCTGTTTTCGCCGCTCGCCGCGGTTGTCCAGACCCGCGATTGCCTTGCCGGTACTCTGGGCGCAATCCAAGATGGGCCGATGACCTCGCGGGCGACGTCAAGCGAACGCTCCGCGCCCAAACTCCCGTCGCGTTCGCCCGAGGAGGTCGAGGCGGCGTTCCTGGCCGCCAACGCGTTCCCGAAACCCCAGGGCGATCCAGAGGAAGGCCCGCCCGGCCCCCCAGGCGCCTACGAGAACCCGGTGGTGTTCGAGGCTCCCGAGCTCCTGCCGTTGCGTCTTGTCAACATCGCATGGATCGCGACGCGATTCGCGATCGTCGTGTGGACCGCTGCGATCGCGCTCGTCGCGATCCGAACCACAAGACGCATCGACGGCGCGGCGTCGGACCGCGCGATCGCGGACGTCGGCGACGACATGACAGCCGTGGTGTCGGTCGGCGTGATCCTGCTCGCGGCACTCTTCGGCGTGAGCGTGTGGTGGAGTCGGACCGTCGCCGAGAACACACGCCGGCTGCGCGGCCGGTGGCCGAGCCTCAACCGCGCGACACGCGTCTGGTTCTACCCGGCGGTCTGGGTGGCGTTGGCGGCGCTGACGTTCCTGCGCATCAACGTCACCAGCGAGTTCGATCCGCTGCCGGCGATCGCCGCAGTCGTGTTCGCACTCACGCTGTACAGCCCCTACTCCATGCTCCACCGCATCTTCAAGACGCTGACGCGCGTCCGCCCCGAAGTGGCGATTCGCGCCGCGTACCTGCTCGACCTCGCCGGGTTCGGGATCATCTGGTGGCGACTCACGGATTGGCCGGACCCGATCACGGTGGCCGACTCCGGCACCGTCGATGCCATGGCATGGGCTGCCATTGCGGCGTCCGGTCTGCTGCTGATCTCGGCGGGGATCACGGCGAACCTCGCCCACCAGGCGGTCGTCGCCCAGCGCTACCGGATCCGGGTGCTCGCGACCCGCCATGTCCAGGGTTTGGCGCTTCCACTCGTGCCGAGGAAAGCGTGGGGGCGGGTGCGCACCGCCATCGACGACGCCGCGACGCGCGGCGCCGGCCCGGTCGGAGAGGTCGTACGGGCCGCCGATCTCGTCGTCGGTCCGGGCGGTACGCCGTCACCCGCCGTGGCAGCGGCGCGGCGCACGGTGGTACCCGCTCGGACCATCGATATCGCGGCGCGCAGCGC
>DASUEW010000791.1:0-2118 GCA_036274875.1 Ilumatobacteraceae bacterium | reverse complement strand
CTGTGCCGACTATTCGACATAAGGACGTGAGTCTACGGGAGGCGGTTGGGGACTCAACTCGGCGCGTGCTGTTCGACGAACCGGCGCAGCTTGTCCAGTTCGCCGCTACGGAGGTTCCAATCGCTCAAGCGGTGCTCGGCGACCGTGCGGATCACGGCCGAGCCCGGCCGCTCGACACCACGGAGGAAGCGACGGAGCAGTCGCCGTCGGATCGCCCCGACGAACGGCCGGATCGCGGCGGGGATGTCGTCGGCCTCGCCGATGACGAGCAGGATCCACGTCGTGGCGACATCCGCGCCGCGTGGACCCATCCCGGCGTTCGACCAGTCGATCACCACCGGACCGCGCGGCGTCAGCACGACGTTGCCGGGGTGCAGGTCGAGGTGCACGAGGCACTCGGCCGGCTCGAACCTGACGGCCACCGCGCCGTCGTCGATGTGCAGCGCGGCGAGGCGCGCGTGGAGGTCGGCCAGCTCGTCCGCGATGCGTGCGTAGCGCCACGGCCGGTCGCCCAGCACCTTCAGCATCGTCGGACCAACGAGGCGTTCCATCACCAGATCACGTCCATCGGCGTCGAACACCTCCGGCACCGGGTAGTCGGCCGCCCAGGCGGCTCGCATCGCGGCGGCCTCGATCGACGAGTCGTGGTCGGTGCGGTAGCGGCGCAGCACCTTGCCGTCGCCGATGTCGTACACATCGGCGGCCCTGCCCGTGCCGATCAAAGGTCCGGGTTCGCTCACGCGGCGGCCCATGCCAGCAGGTCGGCCGCCGGCATGGTGTTGATGATCCGCTCGATCGGCACCTCGCGCTCGGCGGCGCGGTCGCAGCCGTGCGGTTGCCACTCGAGTTGTCCCGTGGCGTGAGCGTCGGTGTCGATGCTGAACCAGCATCCGTACTCGATCGCCAGATCGATCAACTCGCGTGGCGGATCGAGCCGTTCCGGCCGGCAGTTGATCTCGACCGCGGTCCCGAACTGGGCGCACGCCGCGAACACGAAGTCGGCGTCGAACGTCGACGGCGGCCGCTTGCCGATCATCCGGCCGGTGCAATGGCCGAGGATGTCGACGTGTGGCGAGGCGACGGCCAGCACCATCCGCTCGGTCATCTGCTGGCGTTCCATGCGCAGCTTCGAGTGGACGCTGGCGACGACGACGTCGAGGCGGGCGAGCAGCTCATCGGCGAGGTCGAGCGTCCCGTCCTCCAGGATGTCGACCTCCATCCCGGTCAGGATCCGGAAGTCGTGACCGGCGGCGGTGATGTCGTCGTTGATGCCGGCGATCACGTCCAGCTGCGCCAACAAACGCTCTTCGCTGAGGCCGTGGGCGATCGTCAGGCGGGCCGAGTGGTCGGTGAGCACCATGTACTCGTGGCCGAGTGCCATCGCGGTCGCTGCCATGTCCTCGATCAGTGCCCCGCCGTCGCTCCACGTCGAGTGCAGGTGGCAGTCGCCACGCAACGCCGCCCGGTACCGCTCGCCAGCAGGCGTGATGCTCATCTGCGACTCACCTTCGAGCTTCGCGAGATACGCCGGGGTGTCACCTCGCAAGGCCTCGGTGATGACCCGCGCGCTCGACGCGCCGATCCCGTCGAGGTCGGTCAGCGTGTCGTCGGCGGCACGCGCTGCCAGCTCGTCGGCGGGGGTGGACCGGACGACGTCGAGCGCCCTCACGAACGCCTTGGCGCGGAACCCGGTGTCGTGCATACGATCGAGGCAGTGCACGACGCGCAGCAGCGCCTGCTCGGGGCTCATCGCTTCAGGGTAGCCACGCCTGAGGTTTGGCATGATGGCGCATCTGTAGCCTGCGACGCGTGAACCCCCCGCACGTCGCCTTCGTGCTCGAACAGACCCTCGGCCACGTCACCCACACCGACAACCTGCGTCGACTCGTCCCGCGTTCCGACGCCATCGACGCCACGTTCGTACCGATCGCGTTCGACGTCGACGGATGGGCGGCGCGCGTCCCCGGCTACCGCAACTGGACCGTCCGCGCCGGACTACGGGCGCGGCGCGCGGTACGCAAGGTCCGCGCCCAGCGCCCGCTCGACGCGATGTTCGTCCACACCCAGGTCCCGGCCATCTTGATGCCAGACATCGTGAAGCGCGTTCCGACCGTCATC
>DASUEW010000790.1:0-10834 GCA_036274875.1 Ilumatobacteraceae bacterium | reverse complement strand
TTCTGTTCCTGACCACCTCCTACGTGCCGCGCGACCAGCTGTCCGGCTGGCTCGAGACCGTGGCGAAGTTCAACCCGGTCACCTACCTGCTCGAGGGAATGCGCTCGCTGATCGTCGACGGTTGGGAGTGGGACGAGGTCGCCAAGGCAGTTGCCGCGATCTCGATCGTGGGCGCGGTCAGCATGTCGATGTGCTTCGCCGCCCTCCGCGGCCGTGTACGGCGCGGCTGATCGCGACGCGACCGGCTGTTGACAGTGCCGGTCGTGACGGCGACGCTTGGCGAATGACCGAGTCGTGGCAGGGGAATCGCCACCGGGTGTTCATCCCGCAGGCGCTCGGCGCCGACGAGTTCCTCCGCGCCACATGGCACGAGAGCGACCGCGTCATCGTGTTCTCGCACTGGTCGGGCAACTCGTGTGTGGCGGCCACACCGGTGCGGATCGCCGACACCCCCGAGTTGGCCGAGCTCCTCGTCACCGCCGTCGGACACGAGATCGCCCATCCTGAACTGGCGGTCATGGAACCCGTGCGTCAGTCGCGACCGAGTTGGCGGACGAAGGTCGGTCGCCTCCTGCACCGCACAGGTCCGACGACACCGATCAGCTGCTGATCTCGATCTCGGCGACGTACTTGTCGAGCTGGTCGGCCAGATCTTTCGGCCGGCTGAGGGCCACGAGATGACCACCGTCGATCTCGTCGGGCGTGATGCCGAGGCGCTCGCGGACGACCCGCCGCATGAACTCGGCCGGGAAGAAGCGATCGTGGCGACACAGCACGAACTTCGTGGGCACGTCCGGCCACTCGTCGAGTGGCCACGGCTGCTCGAACGGCGTACCGGACTGATCACGTCCGCCCCGCATCGCTTCCGCGGTCAGATCGGTCGGCACGTCATGGAAGAACACGGCGACCATGTCGTCAGGGCCGTCCAGATTGGTGGGCGTGCCGTCACGGGCGGCCTGCTCGGACATCGCCCGCGCGTGGCCGGTGTTCTCCCACCATTCGCCTGGCGATTCGCCCCGCGCCGGGATCATCGCGTTCAACAGCACCAGCAGGGCGACCCGCACGCGGTCGCAGACCAGTGGAGCCGTGAACCCGGCCATGGATTGAGCGACGATCACCACGTCGGTGCGATCGCCGATCGCGTCGACGACCGCGTCGGCGTACTCGACCAGCCCCGCGGTGTCGTCGTCGCTGGGCAGCTCGACGGCCACGGCGTCGTGGCCGCGATCGGTCAGCTCATCGACCACGAGGTGCCAGTACCAGGCGCTGCCACCCGCTCCCGGGATCAACACGAACGTGGCCATCGTCGCACGGTCCTTTCTCGATGGGGACGCGTGATGAGACGACGTGGCGCGGCGAAACTCATCGGTCCCGGCGACCGGCCTCATAGCCGTTCGATCCCGAGCGCGGTTCGACGCCTAGATGCGTTCGATGCTAGATCCGTTCGATCAGGGTGCCGGTACCGAGGCCGCCGCCACAGCACATCGTCACCAGGCCGTAGCGGCCGCCGATGCGTTCGAGCTCGTAGAGCGCCTTCGTCATCAAGAACGCGCCCGTCGCTCCGAGCGGGTGCCCGAGCGCGATCGCGCCGCCGTTCGGGTTCGTCCGCTCGAGGTCGGCGCCCGTCTCCTTCGCCCATGCCAGCACGACCGACGCGAACGCCTCGTTGACCTCGAACGTGTCGATGTCGTCGATCGACAGGCCCGACCGGGCGAGCAGGCGTTGTGTCGCGTCGATCGGGCCGGTGAGCATCAGCACCGGGTCGACACCGACCAGGCACGTGTCGACGATGCGCGCCCGCGGCGTGAGGCCCAACGACGATGCCTTCTCCTCCGTCATGATCAGCACGGCGGCCGCGCCGTCGGAGATCTGCGACGAGTTGCCGGCCGTATGAACACCGTCTTCGCGGCCGACCGGCTTGAGCGCGGCCAGCTTCTCGAGGGACGACTCGCGGATGCCTTCGTCGCGCGCCACGGTGTGTGTGGTGCCGGTTGGGTTGCCGTCTTCGTCGGTGTCCGGGGCCTCGACCGGGATCCATTGCCCGTCGAAGCGGCCCTCCGCCCACGCCGCCGCGGCCCGCTGCTGCGATGCCAGCCCGAACGCGTCGGTGTCGGCGCGGGTGATGTCCCACTTGTCGGCGATTCGCTCGGCGCCCTCGAACTGCGACGTCATCTCGTAGCGGGCGAAGTACGGCTTGGGGATCGGGATGCCGAGCCCGAGCTTCTTGGAGCTGTTGATGCCGATCGGGATCCGGCTCATCAGCTCGACTCCGCAGGCGACGGCGACGTCGACCACACCGCTGCCGACGAGCGAGGTGGCCAGGTTGGTCGCTTGCTGGCTCGACCCACACTGCGTGTCGATGGTGGTCGCCGCCGTCGTGAGTGGCAGGCCCGCCGCCAGCCACGCCGTTCGCGTGACGTTGAAGCTCTGCTCGCCGACCTGGCTCACGCAACCACCGACCACCTGGCCGATCTCGGCCGGGTCGATGCCGGAGCGTTCGACGAGCGCCGACTGCACGTGTCCCAGCAGGTCGGCGGGGTGCATGCTGGAGAGGCCACCGCCGCGCCGCCCGATCGGGGTGCGCACGGCGTCGACGATCACGACGTTCGAGCTCGACATGATGCCGAGCCTACGGCGAGGACGTGCGCCGCAGCGAGGCCGCGAGGTGGTGCTGCAACGGTTGACCGACCGCCGCCATGCGGAGGGTGTAGTCGATGGTGTCGCCGTCGATCCGGAACGAGCGCGACACCGCGGTCACCTCCTTGGCCGAGCCGGTGCGACCGATGACCGTCGCGTCGAGCTCGATCAGCATCACCTCGCCGTCGACGACCAGCGTGCCCTCGGCGAGCTCGGTGATCCCCGTCGGGTGGGCGACGAGGAACTCGATGCGGCCGGGAGCCGGCACCCGCCAGTATCCCGTCTCGGCGTGGAGCGGTCGGCCGTCGTCGCTGGCGCGCGTGCGTTGGGCGTAGGCGACGAACGGCTTGCCGACGTGGCCGAACGTGATCGACTCGACGTAGCCGAACGGCTCGATCGTCGGGTACTCGCCGTTGCCCTCACCCTCCCACGTGCCGAGCAAGGGGGCGAGGATCTGGACGTCGGGGTGCAGTGGTGGTGACATCGAGTTCCTCTCCGCAATTCCCGGCCCGATTCCTAGCGCGATTCCTAGCCCGCCCGTGCGAGGCGCAGGCCGGACCGCTGTCCGGCCGACCAGTCGGCCATGAAGCTGAAGCGATCGCCGCGGATGAGCGTGATCCGCCACTCGATCGGACGGTCGTCGACGATGCCGAGACGGTGCAGCGAGAAGACCGCCTCGAGCCCGTCGAGGCCGAGCAGGATGCGGTCGGCCTCACCCGGCACGACCGGACGGATGCGTTCCCAGCCGCTGGTCGGACGGCGTCCCGCCGACCGCTCGAGCTCGTCGTACAGGGCGGTGTGGGAGAAGTCCACGTCGAGCAGGGGCTCGCCGATGTCGAACGGCAGCCACACCCGGTCGATCGCCAGCGGCTCGTCGCCAGCGAGACGCAGGCGGCTCAGGTGCAGCAGCGGCGCATCGGTGGCGAGACCGAGATGGGCGGCCGCTTCGGCGTGGGTCGCGCGTTCGAGCTCGAGCACACGGCTGCGCTGTTCGACGCCCGAGCTCTCGACGAGCTGGAAGAGGCTGTACAGCGAGCCGAGCGACTGTTCGAACTGGTGGCGGTCGATCGATGTGCCGATGCCGCGCTCGCGCTTGACGATGCCGTCGGAACCGAGCTTGGCGACCGCGTGACGGGCCGTGTGGCGGCTCACCTCGTAGACCTCGATCAACTCGCGATCGGTCGGGAAGCGGTGCTCGAAGTGGCCGTGCCCGAGGCGGCGTCGGAGCTCGGCCTCGAGCTGCGCCCACAGGGGGAGCGGGCTCGTCCGGTCGAGCGTCGCCGCACCGTCGCAGAACTCGCTCGTCACAATTCCATACTAGCCGGGTCGGGATTTGCGTAGAGGTAGGCGCTGGCCACGGGCTTCATCGGTCGGGCGAACCACAACGGCCGACGCAGGTTGCCGGGTCCCGGCCCCGGCCGGGTCTTCGCCATCCACTCTCGGTACGCGTCGCGCGAGCGGGCCGTGTCGACGACGACATCGCCGTACTCGTCGTCGGCGAGTGCCGGAGTGACGCGTACTCGCTGGTGCCAGCAGTGCATGCCCGAGATCGGGTCGGGCTGCACTGCGAACGTGAGGTTCTGGTGGACGCCGCTGTCGTGCCACCAGATGCGGGCCGTGTCGGCGTCGCCACTGTCGTAGGCGAGCTCGCCGTGTGTCCGGCGCAGCGACCAGCGCGTGCCGTCGGTCGTGATGTGCGCTCGACCGGCGCTCCACGAGCGGGCGTTGTCGTCGTCGAGGCGCCAGCGGCCCATGTGATGCGAAGCGGCCACGACACCGGGTCGGATCCCTTCCGTCCGCCAGGCCGCGATCACGAAGTGGCCGATCCGGGTCGTGATGCGCACGAGGCCGTTCTCCTCGATGCCGAGCGCCTCGGCGTCCGACGGATGGATCCACAACGGGTGGCGGTGGCTGATCTCGTTCAGCCACTTGCTGTTCGCCGAGCGGGTGTGGATGAGCGTCGGGATCCGGAACGTCGGCATGAGGATCCGTTCGTCACCCGCCAGGTCGAGGTCCTCCCAGTGCACGTGCGACGGGATCCAGCCGGGGGTCGCGTGCTCCGGCCACCCCCAATCGCGCAGCGTCGTCGAGTACAGCTCGAGCTTGCGCGACGGCGTCGGGAATCCCTCTCTCGGCTCGTCATCGACGTCGACCGCCGGCGATCCGTCGCCGAGGCCGTCGAGCTTCGTCGTGGCGAGGGCTTCGGTGCTGCCGTCCCACGACCCCGCTGTGCCCGGACGGCGATACACGCTTGTCGCGTCGCGTTGACAACCCTCGACGGCGGATGCGGTGACGACGCGTTCGTACGGCGTGTAGGTGTCGCCCGGGACGGCGAAGGCCCCGCGGTCGCGCATGTACTCGAGCGGGGGGACCCCGACCGCGGCCGCCGCGTCCGCGAGCCCGGGGACGCCGGCGGCGAAGATCCGGCCGTAGTACTCGTCGACACCGACCGGCGTGCCGGGGCGCTCGTCGCTCTCGAACCACTGCCGGATGCCGAGCGCGCCGTCGGGGTCGATGCGCCACGACAGGTCGATCCAGAACTCGTTCTCCTCCCAGACCTCGCCGGGGTTGAACTCGTGGGTCCGCCGCTCCGGTCCGATCTCGCCGCCGTTGAGCTCGGCGTAGCGGCGCAGCACCGGTTGGCGGAAGCCGATCCACCGCCCGGCGTGGGTCTCGAAGCTGGCGATGTCGTGGCGCTCGGCACCGACCCCCATCGGCAGCACGTAGTCCGCGAACCAGGCGGTCTCCGACCACGTCGGCGTCAGGGCGACGTGACACTCGACGCGGGTCTCGTCCTTCAACGCTTCGAGCCAGCTGAACCCGTCGGGGTTGGTCCACACCGGGTTGTAGACGCGGCTGAAGTAGGTGTCGAGCTTGCCCCGGCCGTCGATGAGGAAGTGGGGGAGCAGGATCGACATCTCGTGGTAGGCGAGTGGGTACTCGATCGGCCAGGTCAGCTCGTTCCAGCTGTCGACCGGTGGAGTGGGTTTGAATGGATCAGCGACGAACTTGTTCCAACCGTTGCCGCTCGTGCCGCCCTCTGTGCCCACCGAACCAGTGAGCACGTTGAGGAAGAACAGGCACCGCGCCACCTGCCATCCGCCGAGGTTGCCGGCGCCCGCGGCCCGCCACGTGTGCGACGCCAGCTTCGTCGGGTGACGGCCGATGATGTCGGCGATCGTTCGGAGCGTGTCGCCGGACACGCCGCAGACGCGCTCCGCCCGCTCGACGCTGTAGTCGGCGTAGTGATCGAGCAGCGCCTGCTCGACCGATTCGAACACCTGCGGCAGGTCGGGGCGGACCTCGGCGAGGAACGTCTCCCAGTTGACCCAGCGCCGCACGAACTCGCGCTCCCACGTGCCGTGCTCGATGAGCAGGCGGGCGATCGCGAGCAGCATCACCGGTTCGGTGCCGGGCCACGGTGCCAACCAGAAGTCGGCCTTGGCGCCGGTGTTCGACAGGCGCGGGTCGACGCAGATCAGGGTCGCCCCCCTGGCCTTGGCCTCCATGATCCGCTGGGCGTGCGGGTTGAAGTAGTGCCCGGCCTCGAGGTGCGACGAGATGAGGAAGATCACCTCGGCGTTGGCGAAGTCCGACGACGGGCGGTCGTGGCCCATCCACGACTGGTAACCGAGGCGAGCGTTCGAAGAGCAGATGTTGGTGTGGCTGTTGTGGCCGTCGACGTTCCACGCCTTCAGCACACGATCGGTGTAGCCGTCCTCGCCGGGACGGCCGACGTGGTACATCACCTCGTTGCGGCGGCCCTCCTCGAACGCCCGGCGGATGCGGGCGCCGATCTCGTCGAGCGCCTGGTCCCACGTGATGCGCTCCCAGCCGCCCGCCCCGCGCGCGCCTGAACGCTTGAGCGGGTGGAGCACGCGCTCGGGGTCGTGGACCTGGTTGAGCGTCGCCGGTCCCTTGGCGCAGTTGCGGCCGCGGCTCGCCGGGTGCTCCGGGTTGCCCTCGAACTTGGCGATCTCGCCGGTGTCGCGATCGACGTACGCGGTCAGGCCGCAGGCCGCCTCGCAGTTGAAGCAGGTCGTCGGGACGAGCGTGTAGTGGCGCTCGACGCGATCGGGCCACGCCTTGGCGTCGAGCTCGGTCCAGTCGTGCCACTGGTGGTGGGGCGGGTTGTTGGCGAGCGACATCTGCGATACCTCAGCTCAGCGGCACCGATTGACCGGCGCGCACGAACGCGTCCTCGAACCAGAACAGCCCGATCACGATGAGCAGCCCGGCGATCGCCGGCATCGCGGCTCCGCTCACGGTGCCGATCGCGACGGCCAGCAACGACGCGGGCGCGAGGATGCCGACCGCGATCCCGCCGCCCCAGAACCGAGCGGCGTGACGACCGCGCGTCATCTCGGTGGTCGCCATCTCGGCGTTGCGGCTGCCGGTCGACCACGGTCCCTTCCACCACAGCTCGATCGCCGTCAGCATCGCGAGGGCGGCCAGCGCCGTGAGCGTGACGATTCGGATCGAGCGCACGTCGGGGACGTCCATCACGATGTCGAGGATCGAGTACGTCGCGCCGCCGGCGACGATCGCCTGGGCGAGCAGGATCGGCAGCAGCAGCGGCGTCTGCCACAGGTCGCGGCCTTCGCACTGCCCGAACAGGAACGCGGTGTAGCCGGCCGTGCCGGCCGCGAGCAGGGCCGCCGGCAACGCCAGGACGTCGATGACGGTCGGCGCGTCGACGATGCCCGCCAGGCCCCAGAGCGCGGTGACGAGCGCGAAGCCGCCGAGGATCCATGCCCCGCGCACGAGCCATGACGACGTGTTGGGTTTGGTGAGGAGGAACCAGAAGCGCCGCGGCTGCTTGAGGTCGGCGACGAGCAGCACGCCCGTGATCGCGGTGAACAGCCCGGCGACCACGGCGGCGACCACCCCGACGGCGGCACGCTCGTCGGAGTGGCCACGGGCGACGAGCAACGCGGCGACGAGCATCGTCCCGGCGGCCACTGCTTTCGTCACGAGGTACGCCGACACCTTGGTGCCCCACGTCCCGGGATGTGCCGTGGTGTACGTCGTGCGCGCCACGATCTCGTCGGGCGCGTGTTCCGCCATCGTCGCCGAGATGGTCGGGTGGTCGGGTGTCGTGTCGGCCCAGATCATCCCGTCCGGACGGATGATCGTGCGGGTCGGGTCGAGCGCGGCCTGTGACACGCCGCGGTAGAAGACCTTCGGATGGGTGCGCTGCTCGGGAGCCCGCACGGCGACCTCGTCGCGCGCCACGATCCGGCTGATCTCAGACGTCGGGTCGTCGAGGTCGCCGGTGATGATCGCGTGCGTCGGGCACACCGTCACGCAGGCCGGTTCGAGGCCGACCTCGACGCGATGGTTGCAGAAGTTGCACTTGTGCGCCGTGTTCGTCTCCGGGTTGATGTAGATCGCGTCGTACGGGCAGGCGTTCATGCACGCCTTGCAGCCGATGCAGCGGCTGTCGTCGAAGTCGACGATGCCGTTCGGGGCGCGGTACAGCGCCCGGGTCGGGCAGATCGAGATGCACGGCGCGTCGTCGCACTGGTTGCAGCGCATCACCGAGAACGAGCGCGCCGTGTCGGGGAACTCGCCGGTCTCGATGTACTTCACCCACGTCCGGTTGACGCCGAGTGGCACGTCGTGCTCGCTCTTGCATGCGACAGTGCACGCGTGGCACCCGATGCAGCTATCACTCGCGAGCACGAAGCCGAGCCGTGTCATTGTCGTCGGATCCTGGCGGCGACCATAGCCTCGGCGTAAATGTACGGACGAACGGACGAAGTCCCGGACGGCGCCCGCCAGGCGACCCTCCGGTCGACCGCCCGGTCGGCCCCGCGGTCGACATGGCTGGCGGACGGTCTCGCCGGTGGCTCGGTCGCCCTCGTGCTCATCCCCCAGGCGCTCGCGTACTCCGAGATCGCCGGGTTCCCGGCCCACATCGGGCTGTACGCCAGCGCGCTGCCCCTGATCGCGGCCGCCTTCCTCGCCTCGTCGCCGTACCTCCAGACCGGACCGACGGCGCTCACCGCACTGTTCACCCTCGGCGCCCTGACGCCGATCGCCGAGGCCGGCACCCGCGAGTACATCCTGTTGGCGTCGCTCCTGGCGCTGCTCGTCGGCGTCATCCGCCTCGGCCTCGGCATCGCCCGCCTCGGTTCGTTCGCCTACGTGATGTCCGAGCCAGTCGTTCTGGGCTTCACCGCCGGCGGCGCGATCTTGATCCTCGCGTCCCAGGTGCCCACCATGCTCGGCGTGTCGGGCACGGGCGGCATCCTCGAGAGCGCCCTCGACTCGATGCGTGCGCCGGACGACTGGCAGATCGAAGCGATCGCGGTGTCGGTGCTGACGGTGGCAGTCGTGCTGCTCGGCCGGCGACTGCATCCACTGTTCCCCGGTGTCCTCGTCGCGGTCGTCGGGGGTGTCGTGTGGAGCCGCCTCACGAGCTATGACGGACGGATCGTCGGCGACATCCCGCGCCGGATCCTCGATCCGTCGCTCGACCTGCCGTGGAGCCGGCTCGGATCGCTGCTCGTGCCGGGTTTCGTGATCGCGTTCGTCGGGTTCGCCGAACCGGCCTCGATCGCCCGAACCCTTGCCGCCCAGGACCGCCAACCCTGGGACGCCAGCCGCGATCTGTCGGCCCAAGGTGTCGCCAACATCGTGTCGGGACTCTCGGGATCGTTCCCGATCGGCGGCTCGCTCGGGCGCAGCGCGCTCAACCGGATGGCGGGGGCGCGCACGCGATGGTCAGGCGCGTTCACCGGTCTCGTCGTGCTCGCCGCGCTGCCGCTGGCGTTCCTCGTCGAGCCGCTGCCGCGAGCGGTGTTGGCGGCCATCGTCGCGGTCGTCGTCTTCAAGCTGATCCGGTTGGCTGCCATCGCCCGCCTGTGGTCGATCTCGCCGCTGCAGATGCTGATCGCGACGGGCACGCTCATCGCCACCTTGGCCACCGCTCCTCGGGTCGAGCGAGGCGTGCTCATCGGGATCGCGCTGTCGGTCGTGACGCACCTCTACCGCGAGATGGACCTGTCACTCGTCGCCGCCGGCGACGGCACTCGGGTCGTCGTCTCACCGCGAGGAGTGCTGTGGTTCGGCACCGCCCACAAGCTCGAGGACATCGTCGTCAACGCGATCGCCGACCACGACGACGTCACCGCGCTCGAGATCGACCTGACGGGTGTCGGGCGTCTCGACTACACGGGCGCCGAGGAGCTGCGATCTTTGTGCGCCGACATCGAGGCGAGCGGCATCGACGTGTCCGTCGTCGGCGTGCCGGCTCACGCGCAACGCATCGCCGGCAAGACGCTCACGCGCTGGTGGCGTGAGCCCGCACCGCGAGACTGATCGCCCTATTGGGTGGCGCGGGAGGCCTCCGCGTAGGCGTTGTAGCCGCCGATGATGTCGGACACGTCGGTGAAGCCGCGCTGGCGTAGCACGCTGGCGGCAACGGACGATCGATACCCGCCGGCGCAGTAGACGACGGTGGGGCGGTGCGGGTCGAGCTCCACCACCCGCGCCGGGAGCTGGCCGACCGGGATCGGGATCGCGCCGGCGATGGCTCCGTCGGCGACCTCGCCGGGGTTGCGCACGTCGACGAGTTGGAGGTCGGCGATGTCGCGATGACGCTCGTCGAACGCCGCGGCGGTGAGCCGCGAACCGACCTGGACCTCGTCTCGATGGAGGAACATCGCTTTGTACGGGTCGTCGAGACACCCGATCACGCGGTCGAAGCCGATGCGCGCGAGGCGGTTCTTGCTCTCCAGCTCGTGGCCTGGCTCGACCATCAGCACGATGTCGACGTCGGGCTGCACGACCGACCCGGCGAACTCGGCGTAGCGGCCGGCGAGACCGATGTTGATCGCGCCCCGGATGTGGCCGCGCGCGAACTCCTCGGGGTCGCGGCCGTCGATGAGCACCGCGCCGTCGGCGACGGCGGCGACCATCTCGTCGTAGGTCAACGGGGACGGTAACGTGTTCTCGTCGAGCAGGTCGCGCGCCTGACGGTTGAGCATCGCGTCGTAGCCGAAGTAGCCCGGTGCGGGCGGCTGACCTTCGGTGACGAGGCGGATGAACGTCGCCCGGTCGGGGGCCTGGACCGCGTAGTTCGTGCGACGTTGGTCGCCGATCGTCGACCACAGGTCAGTCGAGAGGTTCTTGCCGCACGCCGATCCGGCGCCGTGCGCCGGATACACCCGAGTGACGTCGGGCAGTGTCA
>DASUEW010000789.1:0-4029 GCA_036274875.1 Ilumatobacteraceae bacterium | reverse complement strand
TCGGTGCACGAAATCGGACTGTCCGAAAACGAGCACGCGGGGGCAGCAGGGCGGCGGGGACTGGGACGGGCCTGTCGTATCGTCGGTGGGGATGGGGTCGACCGGGCGTTGGACGATCGAGCAGGTGGTGGCGGTGGCGCCGTCGCCGTCGTCGCTCGGCGCGGCGGAGTCGATCGCGACGCCGCAGCGGTGGATCGATCTCGGGTGCGACGACCGGTCGCTGTGGGGTCGTTGCAGTGGATCGGGAGCCGAGCCCTACGAGACGGCGGTCGACCACGTCGACGTCGCCTGGCGCTGCTCGTGTCCCAGCCGCAAGCTGCCGTGCAAGCACGCCGTCGCCCTGCTCGTCATGTGGGTGCGCGGGGTGGTGCCCGAGGCCGCCCCGCCGGCGGCAGTGGCCCGATGGGTGCGTGCACGCGCCGGGCGCGCCGACGGCACGCACGATCGCGAGTCGACGGCGACGCCAGGCACGGACGCCGCCATCGGCACCGCGACCGGTACCGCTGCGACCGGGACCGGCACCGCGGCGACCGGCAGCGGTGGCGATCCCGAGCCGTCCGACCGGCCCGAGCCCGAGCCCGAGCCAGCGCCACTGCCGGCGGCTGACGCCGATCGCGCGCGCGACGAGCGGGTTGCCCGCATGCGCGAGGGGCTCGTCGAGCTCGACCGGTGGCTCGAGGACCGCATTCGCACCGGCCTCTCCGATCCGTCGCTCGCCCGCTATGCGACCTGGGACGACCTGGCCGCACGCCTCGTCGACGCCCGCGCCGGTGCGCTCGCCAACCGCATCCGACGGCTCGCCGGGGTCGTGGGCTCCGATCCCGACTGGCACGCGCGCGTGCTCGCCGAGCTCGGTGTGCTGCACCTGCTCGCCCAGGCCGGCCAGCGGCTGCCCGACCTCCCGGGTGCGCTGGCCGATTCGGTCGCGGCAGCCACTGGGTGGCAGGTGCGCCACGCCGACGTGCTCGCCGGTGTCCCCGACACCGACCATTGGATCGTCGCCGGTCGCAGCGACACCCGCGAGGATCGCATCGAGGTGCGTCGGTGCTGGCTGCGGGGCGCATCGAGTGGCCGGTGGGCGATGGTGCTGTCGTTCGCCGCGTATCGCCAGAGCCTCGACACATCGCTCACCGTCGGCACCGCGGTGCGTGCCGACCTGCATCGGTACCCAGGGCCCGCACTGCGAGCGCTCGTGGGGGAGCGCTTCGGCGATCCCGAGCCGCTCGTCACGCCACCCGCTTCATCGATCATCGAGGCGTGCGACGAGATCGGCGGCGCGATCGCACTCGAACCCTGGCTCGAGCGACACCCCGCCACCGTGCTGGCGGCCATGACACGCGGCAGCGGTCGCTGGATGCTGACCGACGACGCCGGACACCTCCCGCTCGTCGCCTCACCGCGCGCGCTCGCGACCGTGCTCGCGGCCACTGGTGGCGAGCTCGCCACGCTCACCGTCGAGTGGACCCCGCACGGCGTGATACCGCTCACCGTCCACGCCGCCGACCGGGCACTCGATGTCGGCCCGGTCGCCGACCCGTCGTTCGTCGAGGTCGCATGACCGCGATGTCGCCGCCGCTCGACCGTTACTGGTCGGACCTGGTGACCGTGGCGCTGCTCGGCACCGACCGGCGCGATCCACCGGAGCCGCCGGACGGGTTGCTGGCCGACCTCATCGACGACACCGTCCGCGAGTCACGCTCGCAGCGGATGCTCGCCGCGGTGTCGGCGGGAGCGGCGGCACGGCGCGCCGGCTTCGTCGCCGGTCCGGCGGCCGATCGGCTCGCTCCGCCCGAGCCCGATCCACGGCCGGTGTGCACCGCCGCGGCTGCGGCGACCTGGAAGTACATCGTCGCCGAGTGGCCCGTGCTCGAGGACGAATGGGTGCTGACCGTGATCGAGCGGGGACTGCGGCTGCCACCCGATGTCGTGGTGGGACTGCTCATCCGCCACCGCACCGACGCCACCCGGCTCGCCCGTGCGGCGGTCGCGGCCGGACCGGTCGCCCGCTGGGTCACCGAGCACGTGCCCGAGGTGGCGCCACGAACATCCGCCCGCGTCGACGCCGACGCCGTGATGAGCGTGCCATCGCTCGCGGTACCGCCGGAGCTCGCCGAGCTTCTCGGGGCCGACGCGCACACGTTCGCGTCGAGGCTCGCGTCGTCGTTCGACACCGGCCGTTTCGGCGCTGCCCATCGGGCGGTGCTCGTCAACCTCGTCGCACGGTGCCGGCCGGAGGTGCTCGACGCCGCGGCTTCGGCGCTCGGCGCGATCGATCCGATGTCACCGTCGGCCGGGTTGGCCCTGGCGCTCGCCGACCTGGCGCGCACGCGTCACCGGATGCTCGCCGAACTGCACAGTCCCACGTCCGGCGTTGGTTGAGCCTGTCGCGGCGCGGCCCGGTCGGCACAGCCGACCCGCCCCTCGCGCCCGATCCGTTCTGGGCTGCTGAACCTTGCGGCGGTCGAAAGGCCTGGCAGCCCAGAACGCTGGCCGATCAGCGCGTCCCGTCCGAGTCGGCCTCGTTCTGCGCGTCGAGCTCCTTGATCAACTTCTTCGGGGCGATCGTGCGGTAGCTCTCCTCGACGAAGTCGTGCAGGACCTCGGCGTCATCACCGCCCAGAGCGGCGACGGGGATCGTCACCCAGCCCGCCTTGCCGAGCCCGTACCCGGTCGGCACCGCACCCGCGAAGCTCATCGCGTGATCGTGTGATTCGGGGACCTTCACGGTGATCCCCGATTCCTCGGCGCCCTCGCCGAGGAACACGAAGATCTTCTTGCCGACCTTGACGACCGAGTCGCCCCAGGGGTTGTCGGGCCACGCGCCTGGCAGCCCGAGCGCGAACGACTTGAGCGACGCCATCAACTCGCTGCTCTTGTCGGCTCTGCTGTTGGCCTTGCGAGCGGCCATCGAGACACCCCCTCGGTAACGTCGCGATCGATGACGACGGTGGCGATCCTACGCCCGCACGCCGAGACGCAGCATGCCCACGAGCTGGCGGCCCTGGCCGCGAGCGACGATCGTGAGCGGCCGCCGAGCTGGCGGCTGTCGCCGTGGGCGGTCGTCACCTACCTGTTGGGCGGCACGCTCGCCGATGGCACGGTGATCGTGCCGAAGTACGTCGGCCGGCGGCGACTGATGGAGATCGCCGTCGCCACGCTCGCCACCGACCGGGCGCTGCTCCTGCTCGGCGTGCCCGGCACGGCCAAGACCTGGGTGAGCGAGCACCTCGCGGCGGCGATCAGTGGCAACTCGACGCTGATCGTGCAGGGCACCGCCGGCACCACCGAGGAGACGCTGCGCTACGGCTGGAACTACGCCCGCCTGCTGGCCGAGGGGCCGAGCGAGGCGGCCCTCGTGCCGAGCCCGGTGTACCGGGCGATGCGCGCCGGGTCGATCGCGCGCGTCGAGGAGCTGACCCGGATGCCGTCCGACGTCCAGGACGCGCTCGTCATGATCCTGTCCGAGAAGACCCTGCCGGTCCCCGAGCTCGACACCGAGGTGGCGGCCGTGCGGGGCTTCAACCTGATCGCCACCGCCAACGATCGCGACCGGGGCATCAACGAGCTGTCCAGCGCGTTGCGACGTCGCTTCAACACCGTCGTGCTCCCGCTCCCCGAGACCGTCGACGAGGAGATGGCGATCGTCAACCAGCGCGTCGGCGAGCTCGGCGCCGCGCTCGCGCTGCCACCGGTGCCCGCCGGCGCCGACGAGATCCGCCGCGTCGTCACGATCTTCCGCGAGCTTCGAGGGGGAGTCACCGCCGACGGCGCGACGAGCCTCAAGGTGCCGAGCGGCACGCTGTCGACGGCCGAGGCGATCTCGGTCGTCACCAACGGGCTGTCGCTGGCCGCCCACTTCGGCGACGGCACACTGCGGGCCGACGACGTGGCGGCAGGCATCGTCGGGGCGGTCGTGCGTGATCCGGTGCACGATGCCGTCGCCTGGCGCGAGTACCTCGAGGCAGTGGTGCGCGACCGCGACGGTTGGGACGACTTCTACGAAGCCTGCCGCTCGCTGGGCTGATTGGT
>DASUEW010000788.1:0-5854 GCA_036274875.1 Ilumatobacteraceae bacterium | reverse complement strand
ACTGGGGTCCGATCTTCTACCAGTTCTACGGGCAGACCGAGGCGCCGATGGTCATCGCCCACCTGAAAAAGGGCGAACACGACCCGGCGCGTCCCGACCGCCTCGCCTCGTGCGGCCGACCGGTGCCATGGATGCACGTCGCCCTGCTCGACTCCGACGACCAGCCCGTGCCGCCCGGCGCGTCCGGCGAGATCTGCACCCGTGGTCCGCTGGTGATGACCGGCTACAAGGACCTGCCCGAGGAGACTGCCGAAGCGCTGTCGGGGGACTGGTTGCACACCGGCGACGTCGGCCGCTTCGACGACGACGGCTTCCTCTACATCGTCGACCGGACCAAGGACATGGTGATCACCGGCGGCTTCAACGTGTTCCCCCGTGAGGTCGAAGACGTGATCAGCACCCACCCGGCCGTGAGCATGGTCATGGTCGTCGGCGTGCCCGACGACAAGTGGGGCGAGGCGGTCAAGGCCGTCATCGTGCCCCAGCCCGGCATCGAGCCCTCGGACGCGCTGACCCGGGAGCTGCAACAGCTCGTGAAGGACGCCAAGGGTTCGCAGCAGTCGCCGAAGTCGATCGACTACGTCGAGTCGCTCCCGCTCACCCCGGTCGGCAAGCCGGACAAGAAGGCGGTGCGGGCGCGGTACTGGGAGGACAGCGATCGAGCGATCTCGTGAAGTTTCGGCGCCCTCTGGGCGCCGAAACTTCACGAGATGGGGTCGGGTGGGGCGATCAGCCGGCGTTGCCGGTGGCCAGATCGCCGACGTCCTCGAACTCGGTGGTCAACGGAACGACCTTGCCGTTCTCGAGCGTGCTGAACACCACGCTGCGGTTGAACAGCCGCTGGTAGCCGTCGAGGCCGTCGGTCCACTCCTGGGTGAAGTCGAGAACCGGGACCATGCCGTTGAGATCGACCTCGGACGTGTTCGACGCGGCCTCGAAGAACGACGCGGCCGTGATGTCGCCGTCGATGGTCTCGGCGATCTGGGTGAAGGCCACGAACGCAGCCCACGTGCCCATCCCGCCGAGGCTGTTGTAGTCGAGCTCGGTGGTGTCGTATCCACCTTCTTCGAGCGCGAGCCGGTACTCCGCCCACGGCTCGGTGGAGATGTCGGGGTACATGCCGGCGATGATGTCGCCATCGGTGGACTCTTCGTTGCCGGCCGCCGAGATCTCGTTGAGGTTGCCTTGTGGGCCGTACTGGCGGGCGTCCGTGCCGGACTGGGTCCAGGCGGTGTTCCAGGTGATGTACGGCGTCTCGGAGATGATGCCGATCACGCAGTCGGCGCCAGTGGTGGCCTGGGCCACCTCGGCCGAGTAGT
This sequence comes from Ilumatobacteraceae bacterium, assembly GCA_036274875.1. Taxonomy (GTDB): domain Bacteria; phylum Actinomycetota; class Acidimicrobiia; order Acidimicrobiales; family Ilumatobacteraceae; genus JALOLG01. The sequence continues at coordinate 4,535 of DASUEW010000788.1, read as the reverse complement.
CCTGGGCGGTCGCCGGCAGGATGACAACGTCGCCGAAGCTCTGGCCGAGCGCGGTGATGGCGTTCTCCATCGGCGGGAGGAAGATCGCGTCGGCACCTTCGATGATCACGGCGTTGATGTTCTCGCAGCCGTCGTCGATCGCCCGTTTCACCGCCCCGACCGCGTACATCGGCTGGTTGCCGATCGGGAACGAGTGCGGGTCCGTGAGCTCCGACGGCGTGATCGGGCAGCACTCGCCGAACCACGTGATGTCCGACTCGGCGATGACCGGCACGATGCTCTCGGCGAAGAACGTGAACGAGCCGACGACGGACACCATGCCCTCCTCGACCGCCTGCCGCGCGCACGTCGTCGCGATGGCCGGGTCGAACTGCTCGTCACACACGGTGACCTCGAGCGGCCGGCCGGCGATCCCGCCGCGCGCGTTGATGTACGTGGCGTACGCGTTGGCGGTGTTGGCGATGTTCGGGTAGGTCGGCCCGGCGGCGTTGAGCGTGGTCACGGTCATGACCTTGATCGGATCGCCGCTCGGCCCTTCGCCAGCGGGTTCGCTGGTGGGCGCCTCAGTCGCGACCGGAGTCGGCTCGCTGGTGGGGGCCTCCGTCCCGGCCGGCGTCGCTTCGGTGGCGTCAGCGTCGGTGTCTGCGTCGTCGTCATCGCCGCCGCACGCCGCGGCACTCAACGTGAGGACGGCGAGCAGCGCGACCTTGATCCTCCACGACTGCGATTCACGCGTGCTCGACATCATGTCTCCCCCAGTTGAAGATGTGGCGGGCGCAGGACGCGCCCCGCCCCCGTGCTGTGTGCACCGACATTCCACCACAAGAGATCGGAATGTCCGCTACTCGGAGGCGCCAACGTTCGGCATCACATAGGGATGGCACCCGCTGTACCATCCCGAACGCGCGGATCGCTCTGATGTTTCGCTACGGGGAGTGGGGTTGGCTAGAGGGCACGGATGAACGAGGTCATCAGGTTCGCGCTGTTGGGGCTCGGCGTCGGCGCGTTGTACGCCTTCGCCTCCCAGGGCCTGATCGTCATCTACCGCGGCACTGGCATCTTGAACTTCTCACTCGGCGCAACGGCCATCGCCGGCGTGTTCATACAGTGGGAGTTGCAGAACGAACACGGTTGGCCGTTCCTGGCTTCGGCGATCGTCGGCGTTGCCTGGTCGGCCTTCCTCGGGATGCTCACCCACTGGGTGATCATGAGACCGTTGCGGCGGGCCAGCTCGTTGGTCCGGGTGATCGCCACCCTCGGCGTGCTGGTCACGATCCAGGCGGCGGTGGTGCTCCGGTACGGCTCCAACCCCCATCAGGTGGAGAGCTGGCTACCGACCGACCGCGTGACGCTGTGGGCCGACGTGGGGATCACGGTCGATCGCCTCATCCTGCTCGGCATCGGGAGCTCGTCGGCGTTGGGTCTGTGGATGCTCTACCGGACGAGCCAGTTCGGCCTCGCCACCGAGGCGGTGTCGGAGAGCGAGCGTTCGGCGTCAGCGATCGGGCTGTCCGCCAACCGGATCGCGTTGCTGAACTGGGGGCTGGGGTCGGCCATCGCCGCCGTGGCCGGCATCCTTGTCGTCCCGATCATCACTCTGCAGGTGACGGCGATGACGGCGCTGATCCTGGCCGCGCTCGCGGCAGCGTTGGTCGGCGACTTCCGATCGTTTCCGATCGCCACGGCAGCCGGGTTCGCGCTCGGCATCGGCCAGGCGCTGGTTGGACGGTTCGCCGATCAGCAGGGCCTCGGACCTTCGCTCCCATTCCTCGTCATCGTCGTGGTCCTCGTGTTCCGGGGGCGGTCGCTGCCACTCCGTGACTACTACCTGCAACAGCTGCCGATGCTCGGCAACGGTCGGGTGTCGTGGGCCTGGGCGCTGTTCGGCTGCGGCGCCGTCGTCTTCGTGATGCTGACCAAGCAGGCCAAGTGGATCGACGCCATCACCGTGTCGTTGGGCGTGGCGATCGTCCTGCTGTCGGTCGTCGTGCTGACCGGGTACGCCGGACAGCTCTCCCTCGCCCAGTATTCGATCGCCGGCTTCGGCGCCTATGTCGCGGGACGGTTGGTCGCGGTGTTCGACATCCCGTTCCTGCTCGGACTGCTGGCAGGCGTCGCCGCCGCGGTACCGCTCGGTTTGATCTTCGGCCTGCCGGCGGTGCGCACGAGAGGGATCAACCTGGCGATCGTCACGCTCGGCTTGGGAACCACCATCGAGCTGATGCTGTTCAACAACCGCAACTACACCGGCGGGGTGCAGGGCACGCAGGTCGGGAACCCCGACCTGTTCGGCTACGACATCGGATCGATCAACCACCCGGCCCGCTACGGGATCTTCGTGTTGGTCATGGCGATGCTGGCGGTCGTGGTGGTCGCCAACGTGCGGCGTGGCCGCAGCGGGCGCCGCCTGATCGCCGTCCGGACCAACGAACGCGCCGCGGCGGCGCTAGGGATCGACGTGATGGTGGCCAAGCTCTTCGCATTCTCGCTGGCGTCGGCGATCGCGGCGTTGGGCGGCATCGTCCTCGCGTTCCGGCTCAGCTCCATCAGCTACCAGTCGTTCACCAACTTCACTTCGATCACCTACGTCGGCCTGGCGCTGGTCGGGGGCGTCGGTCAGTTGCTGGGCGCGTTCGTCGGATCCACGATGGCCACGGCCGGGATCAGCCAGGAGATCCTCGAGTCGACGTGGGAGGGCGTCGGACGGTGGATGCAGCTGATCAGCGGCATCGCGATCCTGCTCACGGTGTTGGCGTACAAGGACGGCGTGGCCGCCGAGTGGGTCAAGATCTCCCGACTGATCAAGAAGGCGCGGAAGTGGAGCCGGCCCTACACCATCGAGCTCGCCGATGTCGCCGATCTCGCGGGCGCCACCGACCACCACACACGCGTACCACCGCGAACCCTGACCCTGGACGGTCTGACGGTGCGCTACGAGGCAGTCGTCGCCGTCCACGACGTGAGCTACCGGCTCGAACCTGGCACCGTGACCGGCCTGATCGGACCGAACGGCGCCGGCAAGACGTCGCTGATCGACGCCATCAGTGGATTCACACCGGCCGAGGGTCGGGTGTGGCTCGACGACGTCGACCTGTCGAAGGCGCCGCCGGTCAGGCGCGCCCGGGCCGGTGTGGCCCGGTCGTTCCAGTCGCTCGAGCTGTTCGAGGACTCGACGGTGTTCGAGAACCTCAGCGTGGCCGCCGACCCGCAGGATCTCCGCTCATACGTGCTCGATCTCATCTGGCCGATCAATCCGCCGTTCCCACCCGAAGTCGTGCGGGCCGTGCGGGAGTTCCAGCTCGATCAAGACCTTCACCGCGACGTCAAGGATCTGTCCTACGGGAAGCGGCGGCTGCTGGCCATCGCCAGGGCGGTGGCGATGCATCCGAGTGTGCTCCTGCTCGATGAGCCGGCGGCCGGCCTGAGCTCGACCGAGAGCACGGAACTGTCCCGGGTGGTCCGTCGCCTGGCCGACGACTGGGGCATGGCGGTCCTCGTCGTCGAGCACGACATGAACTTCGTGATGAGAGTCTGCGACCAGGTGGTCGTCCTCGACTTCGGGAACCTGATCGCCTCGGGTTCACCCGCGGAGGTCAGCTCCGACCCGGCTGTGATCGCCGCCTATCTCGGCGACGAAACCGACGCCGAACGTGACGCCCGACCGGCATCGTCGCCGTCGCCGGCGGCGATTGCAGGAGGCGCGTCGTGAGGCCGTTGCTGGAGACCCGGAATCTCAAGGCCGGGTACCTGGGACGCGAAGTGGTTCGAGCGGTCAACCTCACGGTTCACCCCGGCGAGGTGGTCTGCCTGCTCGGCCCGAACGGTGCCGGCAAGACGACCACGCTGCTGACCATTGCCGGCGAACTGGTGCCGGTCGACGGCATCGTCATGTTCAACAACGTGCCGACCTTCACGCCGATGCACCAACGGGTCCGCGACGGTGGCATCGGCCTCGTCACCGAGGAACGGCTGGTGTTCACCAAGATGTCGGCCCGCGACAATCTGCGCCTCGGTGGGGGCTCGGTCGAAGGCGCACTGGCGCTGTTCCCGGAGCTCGAGATGCGACTCTCGGTCCGGGGCGGGATGCTCTCGGGCGGCGAGCAACAGATGTTGGCCCTCGCTCGGGCGCTGAGCCGCAATCCGTCGCTCCTGCTCGCCGATGAGCTGTCGCTCGGGCTGGCGCCGAAGATCGTCGACCGCCTGCTCGGCGTGGTCAGGACGGCGGCCGACGTGCACGGGACCGGCGCGTTGATCGTCGAGCAGCACGCCCACAAGGCCTTGAAGTACGCCGATCGGATGTACCTGATGGCGCGCGGCCAGATCCTGCTCGAGCTCCCCGCCGCCGAGGCGATCCAACGCCTCGACGAGATCGAGGATGCCTATATGCGGGGCACCTCGGAGACCGAGGAGGACCACATCGAGCGGCTGCGCCAGAAGAGGAAGAGGAAGCAGTGGAAGCGCATGCGGGTTCGAGAACGCGAACTGGAGCGTCTCACCGGAAAGATCGTGTCCACCAGGAGGGCCGAAGATGATGA
>DASUEW010000787.1:0-2586 GCA_036274875.1 Ilumatobacteraceae bacterium | reverse complement strand
ACAGTTGCGAGGGGTCAGCGAATCTGTCTGCTCCAGGTGAACTGTGGCTTCCAATGGAGCAGACAGTTGCGAGGGGTGGCGTGATTTACATGTCGATGGCGTTGCGGGTGGTCTCGACGAGCTCGGCGAAGTCGGCGAGCTCGTCGGGGGACAGGACCGCGAGGTGGGCGGCGATGATCTCGGTGGTCACCCGCTCGGCCTCGAATCGCGCCGCACGCACCTCCTCGGGATCGCGGAACGGACCCGACCAGCCGAGGTGCTCCGCCCACCGTGCCCCAGACCGTGGGGCCGGCGCCGGAGACGCCAGGATCGCCTCGACCGGGGTCAGACCGCACGCCTGGATGGCGACGATGTGTGCTGCGCCCCGCATCTCCCGCAACACCTGCATCGTCAGCGTGGCCCGGCCGCCGACGTCGTCGGGTTGCGGTACGGACCGCCAGGCGGTGAACAACACTCCGAGCGCGGGGCAGGCGCCGTCGGCGATCCGGCGGCCGAGACGGTCGAGACGGTCCATGCGCGCTGGATCGAACGGCGCGAGCGCGTCCGTGCCCCATCCCGTGCAGCGCGCCGCGTACGTCTCGGTGACCTGGCTGGGCGTCATCCCGGACGGAACGTGTTCCCAGGCCTCACGTACGGCTGCGGGTGCGATGAACGCGAGCGCGGCGGCGGCGATCTCGTGGTCGACGTCGCCCAGTGCGCCGCCCCGGCCGACGATCCAGTACTCCTCGCCGGTGCGTAGTCCGAGCGAGACGCCGTACTCCGCGGTGGATGGGTCGAGCATCCACCCGCGTGAGAACTGCTGGATCGGCTTGAGGATCCGCTCGGCGGCAGGCAGCAGATCGGTACGTGACATCCCTCGGTCCCTCCGGTCGAACAAGTTGGGGTCGAACACAATCGAACTCGTGCCGAGCCTCCCATACGTCGTCCCGCCCGCCGCCGTCGGCGGTGCCGTCGGCAGTCAGCGGGGATCGACGCCTTACGTCCCGGGCTCGCTTGTCATACGATGTCACGGTGGCCGCGCCGAAGGACCTGCTCTTCAAAGTGTTCACCGGTTTCCACCGCACGGTGTACGACCTGACGAAGGGCAAGGTGGCCGGCAAGGCGTTGGGAATGCCCGTGCTGAAGCTCACGACAGTGGGGCGCAAGTCGGGCCAACGCCGTACGACGATGCTGACCAGCCCACTCGTCGAGAACGACGACGTGATCCTCGTCGCGTCGTTCGGCGGCGATGACCGCCACCCGGCCTGGTACCTCAACCTCGTTGCCGACCCCGATGTCGAGATCGAGATCGGTGGTTCGAAGCGCCTGATGAGAGCGCGGGTCGCCGAAGGCGAAGAACGGACCCGACTCTGGGACGCCGTGACGGCCGAACACGACAACTACGCCGGATATCAACGCAGGACCGACCGCGAGATCCCGGTTGTGGTGCTCTCGCCGCGCTGACGTGCGGGGCACGCGATCAGTGATCGGGGAGTACGACCGGGCTCGGCTCGAACGACGTCTTGTCGATCAGACGCACGTCGACCTTCGCGTCGCCGCGTGGTTTGAGGTATGACGCCTCGTTGTCGGGATTGTCGGGGTCGAGGTCCCAGTTCCTGACGACCCGTTCGATCCCCAGGGCGTAGACGGTGAGCGTGCCGTCGGGCTCGATGTGGAGGCGGAGGAAGTTCTTGTAGCCCTCCTCTCGGATGGCGGAGAACACTTCGGTCTGGTGTGTGCCGAGCAGTCCGAGTGCCAGGAACAGGTACAGGCCGAGCGCGATGGCACCGCACACCGCGCCCACGACCGCGATGAAGACGACGACCAGCGTGACGTACCAGAACCCGTCGGCGAAGTCGACACTGCGACACGCGACCAATGCGACCGTCGCCGCCGTGGCGAGGTGAAGGACGGTGTGGAACGCTCCCATCGCGAGCCTCGTGCCGAGCTTCGCCCATCGTGCCCGAACCGCTCCGGGCGGTTTGGCGAAGCCCGTCAACAGCGCGAACAGGGTGAGCACGACGAGGAGCGTCAGTGGGTTGCGCACCCGTCCCAGCGCCAGGTCGAGCCACGTCCACCGGGTGGCAGCCGACTCGAAGTCCGACGATCCGCTCTGCACGCTCCGCAGCCCGAACTGGTTGGCCATGAACAGGACCACGTGGAGGATCGCCGGGACCCACATGAACGAGGGGTTCCTGAACGGCAGCGCCAGCACCCGCCAGCTGAGCCGCCGCGAGGTTGCGGCATCCGGGTAGCACCGCTGCAGTTCGTGCTTCGAGAGCTCACCGTCGGGTGCTGTCGGGACCTCGACGACAGCCTCCAGGGCGTGGGTACCCGACAAGAACGCACCGCCGCCGCCCGCGGTGATCTTCTCGCGGCCGGTGTCGGAGCGGTAGCGGGCGTAGTGGTGCGAATCGCCCGAGATCATCAGCACAGCCTCGCAGTGGTCGGGTACGAGGTTCTTCTCGACATATGCGAGGTTGCGGTATGCGTCCGGTTCGTGGCCTTCGGCCCAACTCGGCTTCGCCGTGCACAGGATCAGCCGGTCGCCGGCGCTGATCGCCTTGCCGACGTCGCGGAAGTAGCGGATCTGAGCCGAGTCGAGGT
>DASUEW010000786.1:0-2971 GCA_036274875.1 Ilumatobacteraceae bacterium | reverse complement strand
ACAGGTCACGGTTGGGCTCGACCGTGCGCCTGGCGTCGGTGAACGCCTCGATCAATCGTTCCTCGATGATGCGCCTTTCGATTCGGCGCGGTTCGATGGGCATGTCTGTCATCGCGACCCGCTCAACGATCGTTCGAGACCGGCGAGGACGCGTTGGAGATGAGTCTTCACGGAGTTCGTTGACAGTCCGAGCGTGGTCGCGATCGCGTCGATACCGAGCTCCTCGAAGTAGCGCAACGTGATGCAGTCGCGCTGGCGGACGGGGAGCGAGCGGACGGCCTCGATCACGATCCGATGGTCCTCCGACTGCACGAGCAGGTCCGGCGTCGACGCGTCGTCGGCCCGTTGCGAATCGACCGATGTTGACCCGATCGATGTCGAATGGTGGCGGAGCGACACGAGGCCGCGCCGATTGTGGTCGCGGGCGAGGTTGAGCACGATCGAGCGGAGATAGGCGGGAGCGCGGTCGATGTCCGTGATCCGGTGCGCTGAACGGGCGAGCCGGAGGAACGCCTCCTGGACGAGGTCCTCGGCGGCGTCGCGGTCGTCGACGAACAGGCGGGCGAGCCGGACCAGCGAGCGGCCCTCCTGGTGGAAGAGCTTGACGACAAGCTCCTCCGCCGCCGAAGTGATCTCCTCACCATGGACGCGGGCCGCCAGGATCGCCGACTGCAGCGAGATGGCACTGGACATGGCAGCGACGTCCACGAGCCGTCAGACGTGTCGACCGCGGATGTTCACAGGATCTCGGTGATGTCGTTGAACAGTGCCCACGACGCCAAGGCTGCCACGATCACCAGCGCGACCCGCCCAATCGGAGGACCGACTCGACCGACTGCGGCGCGAACCGTCCCGCTCTGCGATGCGACCGATACCGCGACGACCGCGGCCACGGCGACGACCAGCGGGAAGATCACTGGCACCAGCAACACCGTAGGAAGCGCGGTGACGATGGTCCGGCGGCGGTAGGTGAACCACCACCGGTCCCACCGCTCGACCCAGACGGCCATCAGCGCGGCGCCACCCGCCGGGATGGTGACGAACATCACGACCGCCAGCCACGTCGGTTCGAGCACGTTGAAGTCGACGCCGTCGGCATGGAGGATCAGCGAACCGCCGACCGTCCCGCCGACCAGCGTCCAGGCCCAGACGCGCCAACTGACCGGGAGCGCACGGCGGATCGCGACGAACACCATGCCGACGACCGCTCCGGCGATGGTCGTCAACGCCAGCAAGAACACGGTGTCGAAGCTGAAGCGACCGATCTCGAACTCGTCGTCGCTCTTGATACCACGCACGTAGTTCGGCGACGTGAGGCGCAGCACGAACATCGCCAGCCGGCCGCCGGCGCCGCCGACGAGCAGCCCGGCCCATGCCCCCGCCGCAGCGCCGAGCAGCGCGCCGCGGGTACTCACCATCAGGCTGTGGCGGAATCCCCGACGCTTCTCGACGTCGACGGCGACGGTGATCTGGTCACCTGCCGGCGATGACACCGCACGCGATCCGATCACCGGCGTTGCCCGTGTTCTGCGTCTTGGTGATGGCGTCGGCCGAGTTCTCCTGGTACTGGTCGGCGGCGGCGCCGATCGGGATGTTGCCGAAGTTGTCGGCGCCGGCGTGGAGGACGACGGCCTTCCCGGCGAGCTCGCTGAGCGGGATCCGGCTTATCGTGAAGCGCGTCTCGACGCTGCCGTCGGCGTTCACGAACACCGACGGCATGTCGCCGACGTGCTGCCCGTGGGTCTGGGTGCCGGACTTCCAGTGACCGCCCGCTGACGTGAACCACGTGTTCGACAGCTGTGCCGGGTCGGCCACGCAGCCGGCAGAGTCGGCGTTGGCATGGATGTGGAAGCCGTGGAAGGCGTCGGCTGCGACGGCACTACCACTCTGGATGTCGACCCGCACCTCGGTGGTGCCGCTGGCGTCGACGAACTTCACGCGTCCGATCTCTTGCCCGGAGGCATCGCGCAACGTGGCTCTGGCGGTACGCGTGTGCGCCCCTGCCGTCGACGCCATCGATGCCATGGCGACTCCTCCGACGACCGCCAAGGCAGCCGCGTACCCGACCAATGACTTCCTCATGACCGCAGCTCCCTCTCATTTGACGTTTCTCCGGACAGACGTCGGAGCGCGCGTCGCGGGTGACAGGGTCGTGAGATTTTCTCGACGGGTCAGAGCCAGTACCCGTTGACGTCGAGGAGCACGTGCGTCGAGCCGCTCTGGTCACCGCACCACACCTTGACGAAGCGGTTGGCGTCGAGCTTGGCGATCAGCCCGTTCGCCAGCGACTGGTCGGCACCGCTCCAGTTGATCGCCGATGCGGTGAACGACGCCGCGTCGCCCGGCGTGAGGGCGAGGAAGTTCGGACCGTCTGTTCCGGTGATGGTGAGGTTGCACGCGATCGCGGTGGCCCCTACGGGCACCACGTCGGCTGCGATTACTGCACCGCTTCCGTTGGCGCGGCTGTCCTTCACCAGGACCACTCGACTCGTGTTCGGCCCGAGCAGGCCGCCAGGTGGCGGGAGCGCGGCGCGCGAGTCGTAGACCCGCACCGGGTCGATCGGGAAGAACCGCCCGGCGTCGGCCGTCACGTACCCGATCCGCACACCCCACAGGAGGTGCGCGGCGTCGGGGGGCATGAAGGCGACCACGAAGTACGCCGCTGCGCCCTCGTCGACGACCGCGCCGATTGTCGCCGGCGGTACGGCGACTGAGTGCATCCGGACGAGTGGAGATGCCGCGACCGCACCGGTGTCGAGTGTGGCGACGATGAACACAGCGCTGGTGCTCGCCACCGACGAGCGATGGCACACCAGGCGTACGAGTGTGCTGTCGGCGTCAGGTCGCGTCGCGTACGCGACCATCTCGGTGATGCGGGCGCCGTGCGGGAGGTTGACTGGAGCCGAATACGTGCTGCTGGGTATCCCGGAGCTCAACTCGAATGCCGAGGGCGACGAGTAAGTCGATCCGT
>DASUEW010000785.1:0-2967 GCA_036274875.1 Ilumatobacteraceae bacterium | reverse complement strand
CGTCGACGCTTGCCTCCGCATCGCCAACCAGAGCGAAGTCCTGAAAGTCGAGCTGCGCCTGCTTGAGGAACTGCTGACGCTCCTCCCCCGCGACCGGAGGCAACGGGCGTCGCTTGACAGCAGCCGCGCGCTCTCGGAATCGGGCGATCATCGCGTCAACATCGAGCGTGGCCATCGGATCGAGGGTACCTGGCGTCAGCCGGGCTCGTCATCGTCTTCGTCGTCGATCTCGGATTCCGCATCGTGATCGACCTCGGAATCAGCCTCAGGTTCGACGCCGAGTTGGACATCGCGATCGTCCTCCGGCTCGACGTCGGGTTCGGGTTCGGGTTCGGCGTGATCCTCCACTTCCGGCTCGATCACACGATCGGCCTCGGGTTCGACGACGCGATCGACATCGGGACCGAATTCGTGCACCTGGTCGAGCACAGCGAGGAAGTCGTCCGTGTCTTGCTCGCCCGTGATGTCATCGTCGTCGTCGCCGCCAGCCACGGCGTCGGCGTCGGGAGCAGCATCAGCGCTGGGCACGTCGTCCATGTCGCCGTCGTCCACCAGACCGGTGCCGCCATCACTCGTCGCGTCGTCGGCAGCGGTGCCCTCGGGTGGGGTCCCGGTCGCGTCGACCTCGCCCGGCGGCTCCTCGTCAGCGTCGACGACGTCGAGAGGCCCTTCAAGATCCTGAGTCTCGCCTGATGGAGCCGGCAGTCCACCCACCGCGGCGGTCGTCGGCAGGCTCGACGCCACGAGATCGTCGAAGCCGATCGGCTGCGGCCCACGCTCGAAGTCGGCGTCGGTAGCGGGCGGCGCGCTCGTCGGCTCCAACGGGTCGGCGCCGCCTGGGCGCACCTCGTCGAGATGGCGGCGTTGCCACACGGGGTCCGCACGACGCCACCTGCGATCCCCCATCCGCTCGAGCGGGGCCAGGACCTCAGGGTCTGGTCGGGTGTTGCGCACCAACCACACGGCCAGCAAGATCATCGCGAACCCGAGCGCCACCAGGAGCACGATCGTCGCGTACACCGTGCGGTCCCGGCTTGGGTCGCCGACCGCGATGAGCGCGACGGTTGAACGGGTGGGGTACGGGAGGAGGGGCATCGTCGCTCGGCAAGTGTGGCAGGTCACCGCTGATGGTAGGCGCACCACACCGACGTCCGCCCGCCGACCGTCGCGACTTGGAGGGGCCGGCCATCGCGCGGGCAAGGCGGGCGCCTCGAGCGGACGTCGGGCGACAGCACCCCGGTGTGGCTGCCTCCACGTTCGAGCATCGCCGGCAGGTGCTCGGCCATCGCCGCGTGCAGCCGCCTGATCTGGCGGGTGGTGACTGTGTTGGCGATCCGCCGCGGGTCGAGCCCGCTGTGCCACAGGAGCTCGTCGACCAGCAAGTTGCCGAGTCCGGCGATCGCGTGCTGATCGAGCAGCACCGCCTTCAACGTGGTCCGGCGTCGGCGGAGCACGGCTGTCAGGTGTGCACGCGTCACGTCGAAGAGATCCGGCCCGAGCGGGACCACGTCGGGGTCGATCGAGAAGCGAGCCCATCGCCTCGGATCGTTGACGCGCAGCACGCCGCCATCGGTGAGCTCGATGCGTAGTCGATCCCACCGTTCGTCGTCGCGTCGACCGCCGTACTCGAGCCGTTCGATCGGGGCCGTGCCGTCGAGAACAAGGCGCCCTGTCATCCCGAAGTGGAGCCCGACGGTGGGTCCGTCGGTTCCGAGCAGCAACAGCTTCCCCACTCGGTCGGCCGATGTGAACACGCGTGCCGTGACGGCGTCGGCGAAGTCCGGTGGAGCGAGCGAGCCGTCGACCGCCACACGCGCGACAGCGCGTCCGATCGCGAAGACCGCGGTGCGACGGTACAGCTCGACCTCCAAGCCCTCTGGCACGTTGCGAGTGTGGTCGACGGATGCCGGGTGGGGCACACTCGCGTCGGTAATGCGCGACTTGTTGTGGATCGTCGGCTTCGTCGCCGTGCTCGCCGGGCTGTATTACGTCGCGTTCCGCATCGATCCGCATTGGGTATCGAAGGACGGACACCGATTCGTGTGTCACGGTCAGCTCGTCGATCGCTACGGCAACACGCTGCAGACCTGGCGCGAGTTCCGCTTCGAGGTGATCGACCACAAGCGGATGTTCGCGAGGCGCCGCTCACGGTGGACTCGCCGCAACGAGGGCGTGTGGCGCGTCGCGGCCAAGTCGGACAACCCTCCGAAGAACCGCGAGGTGTACCTGCTCGCGTCGGCCGACAGCGACAACACAGATCAGATGGCGATTCGTGTCCCGGCGTCCAGCCGGGCGGTCGAGATCCTCGAAGGCCTCCGCGCCCAATGAGCTCGCGCGCTGCGCTCAGCCGACACGGCCGAGGAACTTCCCCAGCGGTTCGCTCACCTGATCGACGTTGATCAGGAACGCGTCGTGACCGTGCGGCGAGTCGACCTCGGCATACCAGCTCGGCGTCCCCTGCGACGTGAGCAACTCATGGATCTGGCGCTGCTGGTACGACGGATAGAGCATGTCGCTGGATATTCCGATCGCCAGCGACGGGACTGTGATGCGCGCCATTGCGCTCTCGACCGAACCGCGCGAGCGGGCGATGTCGTGCAGATCCATTGCCTTGCCGATGACGAGATAGCTGTTGGCGTCGAAGCGACGCACCAGGCGTTCGCCGTGATACTCGAGGTATCGCTCGACCTCGAACTGCTGCCACAGCCCGAACGTGTCGCCGAACGCCGGCCGGTCGGCAAGATCGCGTCCGAAGCGATCGGTGAACACGTTGTCGCTGCGGAACGTGACCTGTGCGATCTGGCGAGCGATGGCGAGGCCCTCAGCTGGGCCGTCGCCCGGTTCGGCGTCGTAGTAGTCGCCACCGCGCCATCGTGGGTCGAGACGGATCGCCCGGCGACCGATCGCGCCCCAGGCGATCTGCTGGGCGCTGGCCTGCATGCACGCCGCGATGGGCGCGATCGAGCG
>DASUEW010000784.1:0-5420 GCA_036274875.1 Ilumatobacteraceae bacterium | reverse complement strand
CCGCCACCACGACGTCGTACGCACCCGCGATGACGCCCTGCGCTGCGAAATGCGCCGCCTGCTGACTCGACCCACACTGTCGGTCGACCGTGGTACCCGGAACGTGATCAGGCCACCCGGCCGCGAGCACCGCGTTGCGTGCGACGTTCGCGGCCTGCTCGCCGACCTGCATGACACACCCCATCACGACGTCGTCGACCAGTGCAGGGTCGAGACCGGTGCGGTCGACGAGCGCGTTCAGCGTCTCGGCCGCGAGGTCGACGGGGTGCCACTCCTTCAACTTCCCGTTCCGTCGGCCGAGGGGTGTCCGGATCGCATCCACGATCACTGCGTTCGTCATGTCGACTCCATCGAGGGCTCGGACCGCACGCACGCACGTGCGGTGGATCGAGTCTGCATTGCGGCCCAGCCTCGACCCAAACCGGAGCAGCCGTGCCCAGCGTGACCAACTGCCGGACGCGGATGGAAGCAGATGGAACGCCACGCGTGGCCAGATGGAACAATGGGCGGATGACCGCCCGTTCGTCCATCACCGAGATCGACGCGCTCGTCGTCGACAGCACCGTTCCACGCCGCTTTCTCGAGCTCGCGACCGCTGATCCGGCGTTGCCGTTGTTCCACTCGATGGCCGACGGTGGTGGCTGGGACGCCCGCAGCGCCGGTGACGTGCAGGCCGCGGTGGCACGGATCGCGGCCGGGCTGCAGCGTGAGGGTGTGGCCCCCGGCGACCGCGTGCTCCTGATGATGCGGAACCGTCCCGAGTTCCACCTCCACGACCTGGCGGCCCAGTTCGTGCGTGCCACGCCGGTCAGCATCTACAACTCGTCATCTCCCGAGGAGATCCAGTACCTCGCCAGCCACGCCGGAGCCGCGGTCGCGATCGTCGAAGATGCTGGCTTCCTCGCCCGCCTCCTCGAGGTGCGCGACAAGCTCCCGCTGCTGCGGCGGATCTTCGTGATCGAGCCGCCCGACGGGGCCCTCCCCGACGGAGTGGCGCCGGCGAGTGAGCTCGAGACGGCCGGCAGCGCCGATCTCGCCGTTCTCGCCGCGGCGACCGAACCGACCGACATCGCCACGCTGATCTACACCAGCGGCACCACCGGCCCGCCCAAGGGCGTGATGATCAACCAGTACAACGTCGTCTACACGATCGAGCAACTCCGTGAGTGCCTGCCGTTCGACGACTACACGGGCATGCGGGCAGTGTCGTACCTGCCGATGGCGCACATCGCCGAGCGGATGACGAGCCACTACCAGCCCCTGATCGCCGGCTTCAGCGTGTACTGCTGCCCCGACGCCGCTCAGCTCACCACGTACCTGAAGGAGGTGCACCCCCAGATCGTCTTCGGCGTGCCACGCGTCTACGAGAAGATCTACAGCGGCGTGAACGCCGCCCTCGCCGCCGACCCGGCGCGCAAGGCGCAGTTCGACGACGGGGTGGCTGCCGCGATCGAGATCAAGCGCGCCGAGCGCGCCGGAACGGCGACCCAGGAGCAACTCGACACGTGGGCGTTCCTCGATTCCGTCGCGTTCAGTCAGGTGCGCTCGCTGGTCGGCCTCGACGAGGTGGTCACCGCGATCACGGGTGCGGCGCCGATCCCGGCGACGATCCTCGAATGGTTCGAGGCGATCGGCGTGCCCCTGTCGGAGATCTACGGGATGAGCGAGTCGAGCGGACCGATGACCTGGTCGCCCGATCGCAACAAGCCGGGCTCCGTCGGCCAGGCGATCCCGGGGTGCGAGGTCGCGGTCGCCGACGACGGCGAGGTGATCTGCCGCGGGGGCAACGTGTTCCAGGGCTACTACGGCCAGCCCGAGAAGACGGCCGAGACCCTCATCGACGGCTGGCTGCACACCGGTGACATCGGTGAGTTCGACGACGAGGGCTACCTCCGCATCGTCGACCGGAAGAAGGAGCTGATCATCACCTCGGGCGGCAAGAACATCAGCCCAGCCAACCTCGAGGCCGCGCTCAAGATGATCCCTCTCATCGGCCAGGCAGCGGCGATCGGCGACGGCCGCAAGTTCGTCTCGGCGCTGCTCGTGCTCGATCCCGAGATGTGCGCGGTGTGGGCGGAGGCGCACGGCAAACCTGGAGCGACGGCGGCGGAGCTGTCGGCCGACCCCGACGTGATCGCCGAGGTGCAGGCCGGCGTCGACGAGGTCAACACCCAGTTCGCCCAGGTCGAGCAGATCAAGCGCTTCGTACTGCTCGGCGAGGAGTGGCTCCCCGACAGCGACGTGCTGACGCCGACCTCGAAGCTGAAGCGACGCGGTGTCAACATCCGCTACGCGGCAGAGATCGAGGCGATGTACGCCGACCTCGACTGAGCCGATCGTCGACCGGCTGGCCCTCGGTCGCTCATCGAGTTCGGAGGACGATCAGTCGGCTGCGAACTCGCCATCGGCGGCCTCGGTGAGCAGATCGATCACACGATGCACGGCGGCGATGTCGGCGTCGGCCATCAGGATCGCGAAGTGCCGCTGCACCGCACGCCGGTACGTGACGTTCATCTCCCGCCACAGGTTGCGTCCGCGGCGCGTCAGCTCGACCTCGACCGCGCGCTGGTCGACGGGGTCGACGCCGCGGTGACGCTTGACCCATCCCTCCTCCTCCAGCCGGTCGAGGCGCCGGCTGAGGCTCGATGGCGGGAGCCGAATCTCGGCGGCGACGTCGAGTGGACGGGCGCGACCACCCAGTCGTTGGAGTGAGGCGAGGACGTCGAACCACCCGAGCGGGATGTCCCAGTCGTCCATCAGGTCGATGTCGATGCGCCGGGTCAGCTCGGCAGTCACCGTTTGCAGCCCGCGCCAGGCGCTGACCCGAGTCGAGTCGAGTCGCGCCATCGTTCAGGCGGTGGCCTTGAGCGCCGACGCGAACGCCTGCACCGCCTCGTCGATCTCGTCGGCCGTGACCACGAGCGGTGGCATCCAGCGGATGTCGCGCCCGTACGTGCCGGCGTTCATCAGGATCAGGCGACCCTCGCGCAGGCAGTGGCCGATGATCGCCGGGACGCGAGCCGCGTCGGAGAAGCTGCTCGCCACCATCAGCCCCGGCCCCCGGATCTGGCACAGTTCGGGGTGCTGCGACTGGAGCTCGCGCAACGCGCCCGACAGCTGTTCGCCCCGCGCCCGCACGTTGTCGAGGAAGCCTGGCTCGCTCATCACCTCGATCGTGGCGAGCGCGGCCGCGCAGCCGATCGGGTTGCCGCCGTATGTGCCGCCGTGGCTGCCCTTCGGCCACTGGTCGTCGAGCTCACGGCGGGTGCCGAGCGCCGAGAACGGGAAACCGGAGGCGATGCCCTTCGCCATGCAGATGATGTCGGGCTCGATGCCGAAGTGATCGACGGCGAACATCTTGCCGGTTCGCCCGAAGCCGCTCTGCACCTCGTCGGCGATGAACAGGATGCCGTGCGTGCGGCAGCGGTCGACGAGACCGTCGAGGAACTCCTTCGGGGCCGGGATGTAGCCGCCCTCGCCGAGCACCGGTTCGAGGATCATCGCCGCCGTCTCGCCCGGTGCCGTCTGCGTGAGCAGCAGGTGGTCGAGGCCGCGAAGTGCCTCGTCGATCGCCCCGTTCGGGTCCGACGCGAGCGGGTCGGGGAACGGGGCCACGTACACACCACCCGGCAGCGGCGAGTGACCCGCCCGGTACACCGTCTTCGAAGTGGTCATCGCCATCGCCAGGTGGGTGCGCCCGTGGAAGGAACCGCTGAACACGATCGTGTTCGGGCGCTTGGTGACCTGCTTGGCGAGCTTCACGGCCGCCTCGGTGATCTCGGCGCCGGAGTTGGCGAAGAAGAACGTGTCGATCGCACCCGGCGCGAGCTCGGCGAGCTTGTCCGCGAGCGGCTCGAGCAGGTCATGTGTGAACACGTTGGCCTGGGCGTGGATGAACCGCTCGGCCTGCTCGGCGATCGCGCGTGTCACCTTCGGGTGACAATGGCCGGTGGAGTTGACCGCGATCCCCGCCGCGAAATCGAGGTACTCCTGGCCGTCGACGGTGGTGACCCGGCATCCGCGCCCTGACGCCACCTGCAAGTCGGTGACCTTGAACCACACGTTCGACAGATGCGACATGGCGCGAGCCTACGCACCCCACGATCTCGTGAAGTTTCGGTGCCGTGAGGGCGCCGAAACTTCATGAGATCGAGGTGATTCAGGCTCCGGCGGCGGGCTCGCAGTCGCGTAGATCGCCTCGCCAGACGTCCTCGAGGAAGGCGGCGATCTCGGCGGTGAGGCGGTCGGGGCGGACGCGCAGTTCGAACGGCGAATGAGCGGGGACGAGCTCGGCGTTGGGCACCTGGCGGCAGAGGTTGGAGGCGTCGCTGAAGGGATGGATGAGGTCCCACCGGTGTGCGAGCACCAGTGTCGGCGTGGCGATGGATCGTCGCTGCTCGACGGTGGGCCCGATCGGACCGAGCAGCACGCCGTGCAGGACCGCGGCCATCTGATCTGTGTCGAGTGAGGCAGCGTTGAGGATGCTGTCGAGCGGCCCGAAATGGCTGCGAGGAACGCGCTTGGCGATCACGTTGAGCAGCCGGACGGGGATCGTCGCGTAGTGGAGCGCGAGGAGCAACGGGACGAATGTCATTGCGACTGATGGCGCCGCGCGTTCGAGGACCGGCATCTCCAACACGAGGCCGCGTACTCGCTCGGGTTCCTCGGCGGCGGCGAGCAGGCTCACGTTGGCGCCGAGGGACAGACCGCCGAGCACGGCATCCGCGGCGCCGAGCGAATCGAGGAGCGCGAAGACCTGCTCGACGTACAGATCGATGCGGTACTCCGACGCATGCGTCGGCTTGTCGGAGCGCCCGTGGCCGAGCAGGTCGAGCAGGATCACGCGGTTGCCCTGCGCCGCGAGGGCGCGGGCGATACCCCGATTGAGGTCGGCGTCGAGGAGCAGACCGTGCATGTAGACGATCAGGCGGTCGCCCTCGCCGTGCTCCTCGTAGACGATTCGATGGCCTTTGTGCACGAAGGAGGCCGGCTCCGGATCCTGAGGATCGACCGCGGGCCGCCGGCAGCGAGTGAGGGGTCGCGCGTCCATCCATGTGCAGCGTGCTCCCGTTGCGCTCGGATGGGGAGGGCCGAAGGTCACCCGTTCACCAGATTCGGTCCAGCGTTTGCGACCGCTGTGTGGCGAGTGGGACGGATTGCCCTACCGCAGTGCCATCCGACGTCGCACGATCGAGGCATGCTCGATCCACTTCTCGACGTGTTCCGGGTTCGCCAGTACTTCAACGTTGCCGGTCGAGCGCGCGAGCTCACGGCCGACGTCGTGCACGACCTGGGCTTTCTCGACCTCCTCCGCCGCGCGGTCGTGCCCCTCCCCGTCGACCGATGGCCGGCAGTGGAGGGACCGGTGTTCGGCGAGTCCGCGACGCACCCGCTCGAGCGGCTTGCGGGCACGCGCGTCC
>DASUEW010000783.1:0-2354 GCA_036274875.1 Ilumatobacteraceae bacterium | reverse complement strand
CCGAAAGAAGACCGCACCGTCGCCCGCCGTGCTCGTGCTCGAAGACGGCCGACGTTATGTCGGCCGCGCCTACGGCAGCCAGGGGCAGACGCTCGGTGAGATCGTCTTCGCCACCGGGATGACCGGGTACCAGGAGACCCTGACCGACCCGTCGTACGCCGGCCAGATCGTGCTCATGACGGCGCCGCACATCGGAAACACCGGCGCCAACGACGAGGACATGGAGTCGCGCAGGATCTGGGTCTCCGGTTTCGTCGTGCGGGAGCCGTCCAGGGTGAGCTCGAACTTCCGCTCCCAGCGCAGCCTCGACGACGACCTCGAAGCCGGCGGCGTCGTCGGGATCAGCGGCATCGACACCCGGGCGATCACCCGCCACATCCGCTCGGCCGGCGCCATGCGCGCCGGCGTCTTCTCCGGCGACCGCTACGCCCTCTCGGACGGCGAACAGCTCGAGCTGGTGCGCCAGGCGCCGTCGATGCGCGGACGCAACCTCTCCGACGCCGTCTCGACCGTCGACCCGTACTCGATCCCGGCGGTGGGGGAGCGGATCGGGTCCGTCGCCGTGCTCGACCTCGGCGTGAAGACCTCCACCCTCAACTTCCTCGCCGAACGGGGCTTCGAGGTCCTCGTCCTGCCGCAGTCGGTCACCTCTGAGCACGTGCTCTCGCTGAAGCCGTCCGCCCTGTTCTTCTCCAACGGCCCCGGCGACCCCGCAGCCTCCGACGCCCACGTGCGGCTGCTCCAGGAGGTGCTCAGGGCCGGCGTGCCGTACTTCGGCATCTGCTTCGGCAACCAGCTGCTCGGCCGGGCGCTCGGCTTCGGCACCTACAAGCTGCCCTTCGGCCACCGCGGGATCAACCAGCCCGTGCTCGACAAGACCACCGGGCGGGTCGAGATCACCTCGCAGAACCACGGCTTCGCCGTCGACATGCCCATCGAGGGTGTGCACGAGTCCCGCGCCGGCTTCGGCCGGGTCGAGGTGAGCCACTACAGCCTCAACGACAACGTGGTCGAGGGCATCCGCTGCCTCGACATCCCCGCGTTCTCGGTGCAGTACCACCCGGAGGCCGCCTCCGGCCCGCACGACGCAAACTACCTTTTCGATCGGTTCAGGGATGTGGTGCTCGCCCACCACAAGGCCGCCGGAGCAGGAGACAACAAATAATGCCCAAGCGCGACGACATCAACAGCGTCCTCGTCATCGGCTCCGGCCCGATCGTCATCGGCCAGGCCTGCGAGTTCGACTACTCCGGAACCCAGGCCTGCCGGGTGCTCCGCGAGGAGGGAGTCCGGGTCATCCTGGTCAACTCCAACCCCGCGACGATCATGACCGACCCCGACTTCGCCGATGCCACCTACATCGAACCGATCACCCCGGAGATCCTCGAGACGATCATCGCCAAGGAGCGTCCGGATGCCATCCTCCCGACGCTCGGCGGGCAGACCGCGCTCAATGCCGCGATCGCGCTGCACGAGCGCGGCATCCTCGAGAAGTACAACGTCGAGCTGATCGGCGCGAGCTTCGAGGCCATCCAGAAGGGCGAGGACCGCCAGGTCTTCAAGCAGCTCGTCCTCGACGCCGGCGCCGACGTGGCCCGCTCGCACATGGCGCACTCCATCGAGGAGGCCGTCGGCTTCGCCGCTGACCTCGGTTACCCGCTCGTCGTGCGCCCCTCCTTCACCATGGGCGGACTCGGCTCCGGCTTCGCCTACGACGAGGTGGAACTCCGCCGCTACGTCGGGGACGGCCTGCACCACAGCCCCACCAGCGAGGTGCTCCTGGAGGAGTCCATCCTCGGCTGGAAGGAATACGAACTCGAGATGATGCGCGACACGGCCGACAACACCGTCGTCGTCTGCTCGATCGAGAACGTCGACCCGGTCGGCGTGCACACCGGCGACTCGATCACGGTCGCCCCGGCGCTCACCCTGACCGACCGCGAGTACCAGCACCTGCGCGACATCAGCATCGACATCATCCGTGCCGTGGGCGTGGACACCGGCGGCTGCAACATCCAGTTCGCCATCGACCCGGCCACCGGCCGCGTCATCGTGATCGAAATGAACCCGCGCGTGTCGCGCTCGTCGGCCCTGGCCAGCAAGGCGACCGGTTTCCCGATCGCGAAGATCGCCGCCAAGCTCGCCCTCGGCTACCGCCTCGACGAGATCCCCAATGACATCACCAGGGTCACCCCGGCCAGCTTCGAACCGACGCTCGACTACGTCGTGGTCAAGGTGCCGCGGTTCGCATTCGAGAAGTTCCCGGCCGCCGACCAGCGCCTGACCACCACCATGAAGTCGGTCGGCGAGGCCATGGCCATCGGCCGCAACTACGCCTCCGCCCTGCAAAAGGC
>DASUEW010000782.1:0-3743 GCA_036274875.1 Ilumatobacteraceae bacterium | reverse complement strand
CGCGCGCCCACCCGCGATCGAAGCGGCGCGCCAACGACTGTTCGACGCCAGGGCGCGACGGCCGCGCCCGCTGCTCGACGACAAGGTGCTCACCGAGTGGAACGCGTTGTTCCTCGCCACGTTGGCGGAGGCGTCGGGAATGCTCGGCCGCGCCGACTGGCTCGAGGCCGCGATCGACAACGGCGAGTTCTTGCTCCGCGAGCTGCGGCGGCCGGACGGTCGGTGGCATCGCAGCTGGCAGGCCGCCGGTTCGCCGCCTGCCCGCCACCAAGCGCTCGCCGCTGACCACGCTGCGCTCGTCGACGCGTTCACCCGCCTCGCCGAGGCGTCGGGTCAGGCGCGTTGGATCGACGCCGCACGCGAGACCGCCGACGTGATGCTCGACCATTTCTGGGACGTCGACCACGGTGGTCTGTTCACGACGGCCGACGACGGCGAGCAGCTCGTCGCCCGCCAGAAGGACATCCTCGACAACGCAACGCCATCGGCGAACTCGACCGCCGCGATCGCCCTCACCCGGCTCGCCGCGCTCACGGGTGAGATGCGCTACGCCAACCACGCCGATCGCATCTTCCAGCTGCTCGGCACCGTCATCGGTCAAGCCCCCGGTGCGGTCTCCAACGCACTGCTCGGCATCGAGACCCGTAGTCGCGGCGTCACCGAGGTGGCGATCGTCGGTGAACGACCCGACCTCGTGCGTCTCGTGCAATCGCTGTTCCGGCCCGATGTCGTGCTCGCCTGGGGCGAGCGCTACGACTCACCGCTCTGGCACGACCGCACCGACGGGCTGGCGTACGTGTGCCGTGACTACGCGTGCGAGGCGCCGCAGGACACGCCAGAGGGGTTGTTCCGCCAGCTCACCGGGCACGAGCTCCCGGCCGGTCTCGCCAACCGTCCACTCATCGGCCGTCCGGTCACCAGCCGCCGAGATGGATGATCTCGTTCGGTCGCCGGCGGGCCCGACCCGAGCTCCGGCCGAGGGGTTCGGCGCCCACGTCGTCGCACGGATGACCGAGTGCGATCGCACCCAGCAGGTCGAGGCCGGGCGGGATGCGGAGCCGCTGACGCAGCCGTCGCTCGCCCTTGAACACGCCGAAGAACAGTGCGCCCAGCCCGGCATCCTCGGCGGCGAGCAACAGCGTCATCACCGCCATCGCGCTGTCGATCGTCCAGTAGGGCGCCGGCCACGCCTGTGTCCCGGCGCCGAGACCCGTCCCGGCCTTGTCGGGCTCGGAGTAACGGGCGGTGTACGCGCGTTGGTCGGCGAGCGGGAGGGCGATCACCGGAGCGTCGAGCAGTCGCTGCCACTTGAACGTGCCGCGTCCCATGGCGGGCAGCGTGATGTCCCAGAACACGGCGGTCTCCTCGCCCCGCAGCACCACCAGGTGCCATCCCTGGGCCTTGCCGGCACTCGGCGCGCGTGACGCCAGGTCGACCAACACATCGAGCATGCCGAGCTCGATCGGGCGGGGATCGAACGCCCGGGTCATCCGTCGGCGTCTGACGACGTCGACGAACTCGCTCATGGTGATCAGCGGCTGCCGAGTTTGACCAGATCCTCGGCCATCGTCCACCCGTAGACGACGAGCGAGCCCCCGTCTGCTGGAATCGGAGCGAACATCGCCTTGTGAGCGGCGTCGATCTTCTCCGGCTTCGATGACTCGAAGTCGAGGTATCCACCGCGCCCGTTGGCACTGACGATGAACGTCTTTTCGTCATACGCCTGCTCCACGCCGAAGCGCTTGGCGAGCCGGCGACCCCAGGCCCGTTCCTCTCCGACGGCCCGCGAGCCGGGGCTCGGCGTGACCTCGTCGAGCTCCTTGAACCCGTCGAGCGCGTCGGCCGCGACGAACCGTGAGCCGATCACGACGTCCTCGTCGGGGAACGCCATCAGCGCCCGGTGGTACGCCTCGTGCATCAGGCCGCGCAGCACCTGGTCGCGCCTGGAGTGACGGCGCACGCTCATCATCCCGATCAGCACGCAGGGGGTGCCGCCGATGCGCTCGAGCGTCGAGAAGCTGAATCCGTGCAGCTTGCCCTCGATGCGCGCGACCGTGGCGAGGACCCAGTCCTCCTTCGCCTTGGAGACGGCTCCGATGTCGAAGGCCCCACCCATCGACGCCATCTCGTCGAGATCACTGTCGGTGAGGGCCACGGCGTCGTTGGTGACAATATCGATCGACATACCTCTCTCCTACCGAGTCCTCTCTCGTGATGCGTTCACGTCCTATTCTGCCATCCGTTCGGCCCACCCGGACAAGCGGGGTCTGTTTGGCGGTGCGAATGCGTGTGGAATGACGTAGATCGTCGCCGAACAACGACGCCAGAGGGCGACGCTAGAGGACGACTGCTTCATGGCCGAACGCCATGCGCAGCTCACCCACGGAGCGGTCGATGTCGACACGGAACTCGTCCGAGAGTCGCAACACCTTGCCCTGACCGATGTCGATCTGCACCACCGAATCACCGGGGTGGTCGCGCAGGATCCGCTTCAGGCGATGGATCTTCAGCTCGTCGAGCGACGTCGACGGTAGCCGTAGCCGCAACGGATGGGCGGGCTCCTGGGCGAGCGACAGCACCGTGATCGTCTGGCCGATCAGCCCGAAGCGCGAGTCGTCGCGCCGGTCGAGCCGGCCCTTGACGGTGACGATCACGTCGTCTTCCAGCTTGTGTCCCTGTTCGGCCAGCGTGCGCGGGAACACGGTCACCTCGATCGACGACTCGAGGTCCTCGAGCACGAACACGGCCATCTGGTCGCCCTTCTTCGTGAACTTGCGTCCGAGGTTGGTGATGACACCACCGACGACCACCAGCGCCCCGTCGTCGAGATCGTGCAGGTCGGCGATCGACTGCTCGACCTTGCGTCGCAGGGCCGCCTCGACACCGAACAACGGATGGTCCGAGACGTACAGGCCGAGCATCTCCTTCTCGTGGCGGAGCCGGTCGCCCTTGTCGAACTCGACGGGCGGGATCGCCAGTCGCTCGTCGAACCCGAAGCCGGGCACGGTGGAGTCGGCCGCGGTGGTTCCGGCGTCGGCTCCACTCCAGTCGCCGAACAGGCTCATCACTCCCTGGTCACGCTCGCGCCGGCGGATCAGGGTGGTGTCGATCACCTGCTCGAACACCGCCAGCAGGCCGCGACGCGGATGACCGAGTCCATCGAACGCCCCGGCCTTGATCAGCGACTCGACGGTCCGTTTGTTCAACACACTTTCAGGTGCACGTTCGACGAACTCGTGGAAGTCCGCGTACGGCCCGTTCTCGGTTCGCTCGACGAGCAGTTGCTCGACGAGTCCCTCGCCGACGTTGCGCACTGCGGAGAGCCCGAACGTGATCGCGCCAGGGCTTCCCACCGGAAGGTTGACGCTGGCCGGGACGTCGTCGGGGAGGAGCGCCGCGAAGTCGGTGACCGACTGGTTGATGTCGGGGGTGAGCACGCGGATGCCCATCGCCCGCGCGTCCGACAGGTACACCGCGGCGCGATCGAGGTTGCTCTTCACGCTGCTCAGCATGCAGGCGTAGTACTCGACCGGGTAGTGCGCCTTCAGGAACGCCGTCTGGTAGGTGATCAGGCCGTACCCGTAGCTGTGGCTCTTGTTGAACGCATAGTCGGCGAACCGCTCGATGGTGTCGAACAGCGCCTTGCCGAGCGGGCGTCCGTAGCCTGTGCGCTCGCAGCCCGCCTCGAACGAGTCGCGCTCGCGGGCCATCAGCTCGCGGACCTTCTTGCCGCACGCCTTGCG
>DASUEW010000781.1:0-2140 GCA_036274875.1 Ilumatobacteraceae bacterium | reverse complement strand
GGAGGCGGCCGAGAAGTTGCTCGAGCTCGTCGCCGCCCTCAGCCTGCACGACCGTCTCACCCGCGGCCACTCCGAGCGAGTCCGTGCCTACACCCACATGGTCGGTAGTGAGCTCAATATCAGCGGCGCCGCCCTGGATCACCTGCGGTGGTCGGCGCTGCTCCACGACATCGGAAAGTTGCTCGTGTCGGCTGAGATCCTCAACAAGCCGGGCAAGTTGACCGACACCGAGTTCGATGTCGTCAAGCAGCATCCGGAGTTCGGGCGTGAGCTGGTCGCCCCATTGGTCGGCTGGCTCGGGGACGCGGCACGGGCGGTCTGGGAGCACCACGAACGCTGGGACGGTCGGGGCTACCCGCGGGGGCTTTCCGGCAGCGAGATCAGCCTGGCCGGACGGATCGTCGCGGTCACCGACGCGTTCGACGTGATGACCTCGGCCCGGTCGTACAAGGAACCGATCTCACCTGCCGCGGCGCGCGCTGAGTTGGCGCGCTGCGCCGGGAGCCAGTTCGACGAAACGATCGTCAGGGCGTTCCTGAACGTGTCGCTCGGCCGGTTGCGGATGGCCATGGGCCCGCTGTCATGGCTGACCCAGCTGTCATTCGTCCCCCAGGCGCTGGCGACCGCCGGCGCGTCGGGAGCCACGGCCGTGACCGCCGTCGTCGGCCTCGCCGCCGGAGCGCTCGGAGCGGGGTTGAACGACGCCAACCCGTTCTCGTCGGACAGCAGCGAGCTGTCCGCATCGCCGACGGACCCGATCGACGACGTTGCGCCCAGCCGCATCACGACCACCAGTGGCGCGGGCGGCGATGGCGGGGGGTCGACGACCGAGATCGCCACACCGAACGCAACATTCGTTGCCACGGTCCGTTCGTCGACCACCACGATTCCGAGCACCGTTTCGGTGACGACGGTCGTGCCGGCGCCGAGTACCGCAACGACTGAGCCTCGAACAGTTCCTACCAGCACGTCGCCAGCGGCCACCCCGGGCGACACGACGGCAGACGTCGCGCCTCCCGGCACGGCTGCGCCCGATCCGGAGCCGCCTGCAGCACCGCCCGCGACACCGCCCGCGACGGATCCACCGCCGACTGCTCCGACGACGGCAGCACCGCCGACCCCCATCCAGGACGGCACGGTGATCTACCTGTCGTCGCCGGGATCCGGTGACGTGGAGTCCCGGACCGTGTTGCCGCTCAGCGTCGACCAACCACCCGTCCTGGCCTCGGTGCCCAACTACGACACCGATCGCGACAACGACGCCGGGTTGCTCCTCAAGCACGATTCCGGACCGGAGAGCGAGCAGCTCTTCCGGCTGGAACTCATGCAGGCCGTCCATCTGCGGGGTGTGATCCCGGTCGAACTGTTCGCGAGCGCTCGGAACAACAACGGTTCGTTCACGCTCGACGTCCGACTTCGGAGCTGCCGTGGGACCGACTGCACCGAGGTCGCCTACGAGCGCGTGACAGCAACGAGCACGGGCATCGGCTTCGTGTCGATGGCGTTCGATCTCGTGCCGATCGACACGGTGCTGTCGGCCGGCGACGCGCTCGAACTCGTGATCTCGGTTCCCACTTCCGGTCACCATGTCTGGTTGGCGTACGACACGTCGGCGACGGCGAGCCGATTCACCGTTGGGCCGTCCTGACC
This sequence comes from Ilumatobacteraceae bacterium, assembly GCA_036274875.1. Classification (GTDB taxonomy): domain Bacteria; phylum Actinomycetota; class Acidimicrobiia; order Acidimicrobiales; family Ilumatobacteraceae; genus JALOLG01. The sequence goes on along the minus strand of DASUEW010000781.1, from coordinate 490 downwards.
GGGACCGCTGACACACCCCCTCTGTAGATTCGGCGGTATCAGCGACCATCCCGTGCTCCAGGCGTTCTCGCCGGCCGTTCGGGAGTGGTTCGCGGCGTCGTTCCCGGAGCCGACGACCGCCCAGGTGCAGGGTTGGCCACATATCGTCGCGGGTGAGCACACGCTGATCTGCGCGCCCACCGGCAGCGGCAAGACGCTCACCGCGTTTCTCGCCTCGATCGATCGCCTCGTCACGACGCCGCGGCCCGACGCCAAGGCACACCGCACGCGGGTGCTCTACGTGTCGCCGCTGCGCGCCTTGGCGTTCGACATCGAGAAGAACCTGCGCGCTCCGCTGAAGGGCATCGAATTGGCGGCCGAGCGGATCGGCGCCGGCTTCGTCGTGCCCGAGGTGGCGATGCGAACGGGCGACACCCCGTCCAACGAGCGCCAGAAGCTGATCCGCCGGCCGCCCGACCTGCTGATCACGACCCCGGAGTCGCTCTACCTG
>DASUEW010000780.1:0-10421 GCA_036274875.1 Ilumatobacteraceae bacterium | reverse complement strand
ACATCTCCAAGCTGATCCCGCTGTACGCCTTCGGCGTGTTCACCGGCTTCACCCTCAGCCAGACCGGCATGGTCCGCCACCACCGTCGACTCCGAGAACCCGGATGGCGGGTAGGCATGGTCATCAACGGCATCGGCGCCGCCACGACGGGGTTGATTGCCGCGATCGTCGTCGTGTCGAAGTTCACCGAAGGCGCCTGGATCCCTGCCGTGCTGATCCCCGTCATGGTGATCGGGTTCCGAGCGATCGGCCGTCATTACGACCGCACCCGAGCGGCCGTCGTCGCCCAGCCGGGGTACTGGCCGCAGCGTGAGACGCACACCATGGTGGTGCTCGTCGGCGGGGTCAACAAAGGCGTGCTGCACGGCATCCAGTACGCCCGATCGCTCAATCCCGACCGCATCATGGCCGTCACCGTCGCCAGCGACGACGAGGACCGCCGGCGGATCGAGGCACAGTGGGCCGAGTTCGCGGTGCCGATCGAGCTGCACACCGTCTACTCCCCGTACCGTGAGCTGACGCGACCCATCATGCGGTTCATCGACGAGCTCGACTCACAGCACGGCGACGACATCATCACCGTCGTCATCCCCGAGTTCGTCACATCGTGGGGCACCCAATGGCTCCACAACGGAAGCGCCTTCGCGCTCAAAGCCAGACTGCTACACCGTCCCCACACCGCCGTCGTGTCCGTACCGGTCCACGTGCACGACGGCGTCGTCGAGGACGCCTAGCCAAGAGGTCAAGGAGGGGCTACATGCACATCATCGTCGTCGGGTGTGGACGCGTCGGGTCATCCGTCGCGACTGAGCTCGTCCTTCGCGGCCACGAGGTCGTGGTGATCGACCGCCGTCGCGAGGCGTTCCGCCGCCTCGGGCCAGACTTCGCCGGGACCACGATGACCGGCGTCGGGTTCGATCGTGACCTGCTGTCGACCGCCGGCATCACCGACAAGAGTGCGGTTATGGCCGTCACCAGTGGCGACAACTCCAACATCCTCATCGCTCGCGTCGCTCGCGAGACGTTCGGCGTCGAGCGCGTGGTCGCCCGGATCTACGACCCCCAGCGGGCGGTGATCTACGAACGCCTCGGCATCCCCACGGTTGCCTCGGTCGCCTGGACCAGCGCACGCGCCCTGCGACACGTCTTGCCCGATCCCGGTCAGAGCGACTGGATCGACCCCACCACGACGTACGCGCTCGTCGAGCGTCGCGTGCCCGCCGCTACCGCCGGTGTGTCGATCGCCAAGCTCGACGAGGCCGGCCTGCGGGTCGCGCTGCTCACCCGAACCGGCAGGGCGCGCCTCCCCGAACCGGCTGTTCTCCTGCAGCAGGACGACGTCGTTCACCTGCTCGTGCCCACCGAGGCGACCGGCGATGTCGATCGCGCGCTGCTCGAAGTCGGAGCTCAGTGATGAAGATCGTCATCGCCGGAGCCGGCAGCGTCGGCCGGTACATGGCCGACCAGTTGCGCTCGTCGGGTCACGCCGTCACCCTCATCGACCAGACCCCTGCGATCGTCGATCGGTTCGGATCGGACGGAGCGGTCACCTGGTGCCTCGGCGATGCCTGCGAGATGGCGACCCTCGAGACCGTCGGTACCGCCGACGCCGACGTCGTGGCCGCGGTCACCGGCGATGACGAGGACAACCTCGTGATCGCGCTGCTGGCCAAGCAGGAGTTCGGTGTGCCGCGCGTCGTCGCCCGGGTGAACAACCCCAACAACGAGTGGATGTTCAATGAGATGTGGGGTGTCGACGTATCGGTCTCCACACCGCACCTCCTCACGGCGGTCGTCGAGGAAGCGGTGAACGTCGGCTCGTTCGTGCGTCTGCTGTCGCTCGAAGGTGGGAACGCCCGACTCGCCGAGGTGACGCTCACCGACACGTCGCCGGCGATCGGCATCGAGATCGCTTCGCTCGGGCTTCCCCGCGAGTCGACCGTGGTCGCCCTCATCCGCGATCGACATGTCGTCGTGCCGCGTGGTGACACCGTGTTGCGCACGAACGACGAGGTCCTCGTCCTGGTCACCGGCGACGCCGAAGACGACGTGCGGCGAGTGTTGGTGGGCTGACGATGGCAGGACTCCTTCGCCGTCGCCGCACGAAGGCGGCCGACGCCGGTTCGACCGATCCGTTGATCGTCTCGATCGCCGTCGCACCCGCGCGCCGCATGGTCAAGGTGTGCGGTGAGGTCACCCGGATGCGTGCCCGCCCGACAACCGGTTTGCCGGCGCTCGCGGTGTCGATCTCCGATGACACCGGGACGGCCGTCGCAGTGTGGACCGGCCGCCGCGCGATCGGTGGCATCGTCCTCGGCCGGCGACTCGTGATCGAAGGTGTGGCCGTGCGCCGCGGCGATCATCTCGAGTTCATGAACCCCGAGTACACGCTGCTACGACGCTGACGCGGTCTCGCTCGGACCCAGGACGCGAAACAGCCGCCCGTAGGCGGCCGTTCAGTCCCCTGACTAGGGACAATGCGGTGGGGCTAGCAAGAATCGAACTTGCGACCTCATCCTTATCAGGGATGCGCTCTAACCGACTGAGCTATAGCCCCGGCAGCCAGGCGAGGCTACCGGTCACCCCGGTCGATCCTCAACCGGACTTCGGCGTGGCCTGTGCTCGAGCGGCAGCAGGTCCCGTCCCGTTGGCGGGCACGTCGAGATCCCCCTCGAGATCGAACTCGGCAACCGGCGTTGCGCCGTCCGTCGGGCGACGGATGACGAACCGATCGCTCTGTGACGTCGTGCGCTCGACGACCTCCTCTTCGAGAACCGTCACGCGCACGCCGCCGACCATGTCGCTGATCAAGTTGAACAAGGTCGCGCTCAGCACGGCGAGTCCGGTCAGCCCGACCACCCCGAACAGCCCGGCGATCCACGCGTTGTGGAAGATCTCGCCGCCCTTCAACTCGTAGCTCTCCCATCCGAACTGCGTGAACCATCTCTCGATGTTGTCGACGGTGCCTGTGTTCGACGCCACGTTCCACAACAGCACGCCTGCTGTCAGCAGCACCCCATACAGCACGATGCTGAACAGCAGTGCCACCTTGAACGTGCTCCACGGATCGATGTGACGCACGACCCTGGTGACCTTGCGCACCCGAGGACGCCGGCCGGGCGACCGAAAAACCCCCGCCCGGCCGCCCGCAGTCACCGCGACCGGCACGACGACCGGGTTGTCGGGGACCTGCTGCCAGGCATCGATCGCTTCGCGGCGCGGAGTCGTCACGATCTGGCGGATTGGCCGATCCTGCTCGACGACCGGTTGTGCCACGTCCCGCGGCCGGCGAGGTTCTGGCTGCGCCGGGACGTCGATTGTCGCCGGAATGATGTCGGGAATCTCGACCGGCCGCACCGGATCGGCTCCCGTCACCGTCGTCGTGTTGGCCGTAGAACGGGTACGAGCACGGATCTTCCTGTCCAATGTGGAGTCGAGTGCCGACTCGGGAGCGGAGGCGTTCTCGGGCGGTGACGACGCGTCGTCGACGTCACCCACTTCCGCCGCCCGGCGTTCGCTCGGACTCACAGGTCGAGTGTAGGCACCGGTCACGGAACATTCGTGGCGCGTGCCGTGGCAACGGCATTGCCGACGCGCACTTCGACGACCACGTCCGAGCCCACCTGGACCCAACTCACCAGCGTCGCCCCGTTGGTCGCGGCCAGCTCGGTCGCGGCCTCGCGGCCGCCCTCGACCGACGCCAGCGCCGCCGCGTCGGCCGCCGATCGAGCACGACTGACGTCGATGAGGTCACGCGACAACTGCGCCAGCCCAGCGCCGGCGGCGACGGTGAACCCCACCGCCACGAGCACGACCATCACCGACGCCGACCCGCGATCGCGCTTCGACACGCTGTCCTCCGATCTCGCAGACTCGAGGCAGCGTGCGGCTGCGAGGGGCCGCCCACCACGGGGCGTGCGATCAGTCGTCGTCGCCGGACAGGATCGGGGCGACCGAGGCGACGGTCTGGCCGTCGTCGAGGTTCATCACCCGTACACCGGTGGCATCGCGGCCCTGCGACGAGATCTGGCGTACTTCCATCCGGATCGTGACACCACCCGACGACACGGCGACGATCTCGTCGTCGAGGCCGACCATGAACGCCGCCACGACCTCGCCCTTCTTGCCGGTGAGCCGGATGCCGATCACACCCTGCCCACCGCGAGTCTGGCGGTTGAAGCGATCGAGCTGAGTGCGCTTGCCGTAGCCCTCCTCGGTGATCAGGAGGATCGCGGTGTCGTCGCGGGCAACGTCGACGGAGACGACCTCGTCGCCCGAACGCAGCTTCATACCTCGAACACCGGCCGCCGCACGGCCCATCGGGCGTACATCGCTCTCGGCGAACCTGATGGTCGTGCCCTTACGGCTGACCATGAAGATGTCGTCGTCGCCGGAGGTCTCGATGACGCGCACCAGCTCGTCGCCCTCGTTGAGGTTGATGGCGATCAACCCATCGCGGCGGCTCGAGTCGTAGGCGTCGAACGACGTCTTCTTCACCGTGCCCTTGCGGGTGGCGAAGAACAGGTAGCGCTCGGTGTCGAAGTCGCGGGTGTCGATGATCGCCTGAATGGTCTCGCCCGCCTGCATCGGGAGCAGGTTGACGATCGGCATGCCCTTGGCGGTGCGCTCACGCTCGGGGATGTCCATCGCCCGCAACCGGTAGACCTTTCCGCGGTTCGAGAAGAACAGCAGATGCGCGTGGGCGGTGGTGAAGATCACGTGGCGCACGATGTCGTCGGTCTTCAGCCTCGCGCCGCTGACGCCACGACCACCGCGGCCCTGGGTCTTGAACGAGTCGGCCTGCACCGACTTCACGTACTGGGCCTCGGTCATCACGACCACGAGCTCTTTGTCGTCGACCAAGTCCTCGATCGACATCTCGCCCTCGTCGAGGCTGATCGTGCACACCCGTGGCGTCGCGAACTCCTCACGGATCGCGCTCAGCTCGTCCTTGATCACGGTGCGCAGGCGCTTGTCGTCGGCGAGGATCGCGATCAGCTCGTCGATGCGCGCCCGGACGTCGGCGAGCTCGGTCTCGAGATCGATCCGAGACAGCCGGGTGAGCTGACGCAGCTGCAGGTCGAGGATGTCGACCGCTTGTGCCTCGCTGAACTCGAACGGCTCTGCCATCAGTGCGGTCTTGGCCGCGGTCGCGTCGTCGCTGGCTCGGATCAGGGCGATGATCTGATCGATGACGTCGAGCGCCTTGATGCGACCCTCGAGGATGTGCTCGCGGCGGCGTGCCTTCTCGAGGCGGAAGTTGGATCGGCGGGTGATCACCTCGATCTGATGCTTCACATAGCCGACGAGGGCTTCACGGAGCCCCAACGTGCGCGGCACGCCATCGACGAGGGCGACCATGTTGATCGAAAACGACGACTGCAGCTGGGTCAGCTTGAACAGGTTGTTCATCACGACGTTGGCGTTGGCGTCGCGCTTGAGCGAGATCACGAGATGGGTCTTGCCACCTGCCGAACCGTCGTTGACGTCGGCGATTCCGTCGAGATCTCCCCCGTCGACGAGCTCTTGGATGCGCGCCGCGATCGCCGAGCAGCTGGTCTGGTACGGCAGCGCCGTGACCACGATCTCGTAGCGACCGTTGCGGCCTTCCTCGATCGTGGCCGTAGCGCGCATCTTCACGCTGCCGCGGCCGGTGCGGTAGGCGTCGATGATGCCGGCCCGGCCGAGAATGCTCGCGCCGGTCGGGAAGTCGGGCCCCTTGACCCACTGCATCAGCTCGTCGGAGGTGGCGTCGGGGTTGTCGATCAGATGGATCGTGGCGTCGATGACCTCACCCAGGTTGTGTGGCGGGATGTTGGTCGCCATGCCGACGGCGATGCCCTGACTGCCGTTGACCAGCAAGTTCGGAAAGCGCGCCGGCAGGGTGACCGGCTCCTCGGTCTGGCCGTCGTAGTTCGGCACCATGTCGACGGTGTCCTCGTCGATGTCGGCGAGCAGCTGCATCGCCAACGGGTGCAGCCGGCACTCGGTGTAGCGCGAGGCGGCCGGTCCGAAATCTGGACTTCCATAGTTCCCGTGGAACTCGATCAGCGGGTGGCGCAGCGAGAACGGCTGCGCCATGCGCACGAGAGCGTCGTAGATCGCGCTGTCGCCGTGGGGGTGGAAGTTCGCCATCGTGTCGCCCGACACGCGGGCGCACTTCACGAATGGGCGGTCGGGACGGAACCCCTGCTGCTCCATGTCCCAGATGATCCGGCGGTGCACCGGCTTGAGGCCGTCGCGCACGTCGGGGAGCGCCCGCGACATGATGACCGACATCGCGTACTCGAGGAACGAGTTCTCCATCTCGTCCTGGAGCTGGATCGGCTGGATCGGATCGTCGGCAGTCCCGACGGGATCGTCGTCGGTGGGAGGAATCGGTGTGTCAGACATGATCGAAAGTCCGTGATCTAGAAGTCGAGGTGCCGCACGTCGCGGGCGTTGGTGGTGATGAAGTTGCGGCGGCTCTCGACGTCGTCACCCATGAGCGTGCTCACGATGTGGTCGGCCTCGGCGGCTTCCTCGACGTTGACCTGCAAGAGCGTGCGCGTGGACGGATCCATCGTGGTCCCCTTCAGCTCCTCCCAGTCCATCTCGCCGAGACCCTTGAGGCGCTGGAAATCCTTCTTGTGGTTCGGCCGTTCGGCCAGGAACCGGGCCTTGGCGACGTCGTCTTTGAGGTACACCTTCTCCTTGCCCACGACCGTGGAGTACAGCGGGGGCTGGGCGATGTACACGTAGCCCGACTCGACCATGTCGCGCATCTGGCGGAAGAAGAACGTCAGCAGCAGCGTGCGGATGTGGCTGCCGTCGACGTCGGCGTCGCACAACGCGATCACCTTGTGGTAGCGGGCCTTGGTGACGTCGTACTCCTCGCCGACGCCGGCACCGATCGCCGTGATCAGGGCCTGGATCTCGTTGTTCTTCAGCATCTTGTCGACGCGGGCCCGCTCGACGTTGAGGATCTTGCCGCGGATCGGCAGGATCGCCTGGTTGAACGGGTTGCGGGCGTCGAGCGCGGTGCCGCCCGCCGAGTCGCCTTCGACGATGAACAGCTCACTCTCGTCGGCGTTCTTGCTGGCGCAGTCCTTCAACTTGTCGGGCATGCCGGCACCCGACAGTGCGGTCTTGCGGCGGATCGCGTTGCGGGCGTTCTTCGCCGCGAGGCGTGCCTGCGAGGCCGCGATGCCCTTCTTGACGATCTTGTTGGCCTCGGTGGGATTCTCCTCGAGCCACTCCGCGAGACGTTCGTTGGTCGCCTTCTGCACGAACGAGCGCATCGGGACGTTGCCGAGCTTTGCCTTCGTCTGGCCCTCGAACTGGGGATCACGGAGCTTGACCGAGATGATCGCCGTGAGCCCCTCGCGGATGTCCTCGCCGAGGAGGTTGTCGTCTTTCTCCTTGAGCAGGTTCTTCGCCCGGGCGTACTTGTTGACCACCGACGTGAGGGCGGTCTTGAAGCCCTCGACGTGCATGCCACCCTCGATGGTGGAGATGCCGTTGGCGTAGCCGTGGATGCCCTCGTAGTAGCCGGTGTTCCACTGCACCGCGATGTCGAGCGTCTGGCCGCCGTCGGCGTCCTCGTCCTCGTACTGGCACACCTTGGAGAACAGCGGCTCCTTCGAGCCGTTGAGGTGCTTCACGAAGTCGATCAGGCCGCCCTTGTACTGGAACGTCACCTGCTGTTCCTTGCCGGCCCGCTCGTCCCTGAACACGATCTCGAGACCCTTGTTGAGGAACGCCATCGTCTGCAGCCGCTCGAGCACGGTGCGGCTGACGAACTCGGTGCCCTCGGCAGCGAAGATCGTCGGATCAGGCCAGAACGTGACGCTCGTGCCGGCGGTGCGGTGCGTCCTGCCGGATTTCGGCGTCTCGCCGACGGCCTGCAACTTGCCCTGGGGCTTGCCGCCCTTGGCGTACTCCTGGTGGTACCGCGTGCCATCGCGGTCGATCACGACGATGAGCCGCTCGGACAGTGCGTTGACGACGCTGACGCCGACTCCGTGCAGGCCGCCCGACACCTTGTAGCCAGAGCCACCGAACTTGGCGCCGGCGTGGAGCACGGTGAGCACGACTTCGACGGCGCTCTTGCCCTTGTGCGGGCCGGACGGATACGGATCGACCGGGATACCCCGGCCGTTGTCGTCGACACGGCAGCCACCATCGGCTTGCAGCGTGACGTCGATGCGCGTGCAGTATCCGGCCATCGCCTCGTCGACCGAGTTGTCGACCACTTCCCAGATCAGGTGGTGGAGGCCGGCGAGCCCGGTGGACCCGACGTACATCCCCGGCCGCTTGCGCACCGGATCGAGTCCTTCGAGGACCTGGATGTCCTTGGCGTCGTAGTGGCCAGCCGCTTTCCGGTTGCTTGGCCTGGGATCAGGGGCGGTTGACACGCGTACCTCGATGACTGCTAAAGCTTGCGAACAGGGGCGTTCGCTTCGGGCGGTCACACCGTCGATGCGCTGGCGGGATTCTGGGCCTGAGCAGGCCGAGGGGGTCGTACGAAAGGCGTGAACGCAACGCCTTTATCCTACCAGCGGGGTGTGACATCGAAGGGGTTTCCGTGGGCCTTCGAAGCCCCGATGATCATGCCAGCGAGGCCTTCACCGCGGCCGCGATCCGGGCGCCGTCGGCACCCGACCCGACGCGTTCACGTACTGCCCTGATCACGGCGCCGGTGCCCTTCGCACCGGTGACTCCGTCGGCGGCCGCGCGGGCGACCTCCTCGGCCACGATCGCGTCGAGCTCGTCATCACCGATCGCCGCGGGGAGGTAGCGCTCGATGATCGCTCGCTCAGCGAGCTCCTTGGATGCCGATTCGGCGCGACCAGCCGTGGCGTACAGTTCCGCCGCCTCGGACCGCTTCTTCGCCTCCGAACGAAGCACGTCGACCACTTGGTCGTCGCTCAGCTCGATCGCCTTGGCGCCCGCGACCGCGGCGTTCATCACGGCTGCTCTGACCATCCGCAACGTCGACGTCGCAACCTCGTCGCGCGCCTTCATCGCCGCCGTCAGATCGTGCTGCAACTGGTCCTCGAGCCTGCTCACCCCGCCATCATGCCGTGCGATCGGCGAAACCCCGACGAGCGCGCTCAAGCCATGCCCTGCCAGCCCCGATACACGAACATGGATCCGACCGACATGAGCGCCAACGGCAGCGAGGAGGGCGCCATCACGGGTCTGCCAACGCTGCCGACGCTGCCGGCGACACCCACGCTTCCGCCGCCGTCGAGCACTGCGCCGGCGAGCTTCGGTGTCGAGGAAGCATCATCGATGTCGTTGCCGCCCCTGCGCCCGAACCCCGCCGCGAACGCGAGTTACGGCGTGCTGCCCGTCAAGCCGCGCGCCGGCGAACCGTCCCCCGCTACCATCCGCGCCGCCGAGCAACGCCGTCGGATGAAGAAGCGGCGTCGCATCCGGCGAATCACCATGCTCATCGTCGTACTCGTGGTTGGGGTCTTCGCCGGCCCACCAGCCGTGCGCTGGGTCGCCGACGGTTTCGCCAACGCCGGGTCGACCGAGACCGAGCCCACGACGCCCGCCGACGACACGGACTGATCGTCCACCACCCCCGATCAACCCGGTCCGATCATCCGGGTCCCCTCAGCGCGGTCGATGGACCCGAACCTCCACTCGAGCGACCTCGACGCCCGTCACCGTCGCGAGGCGTTCGCGGATGGTGTTCGACAGCAGCGTGATCTGCGTTGCCCAGGCCGGCTCATCGACTTCGACGACGAGCACACCGGCGTCGAGTCGCACCGGCCGGGCGTGGGCGGCGACCTGGGCCCCGACCGCTTCCTCCCAACGACCGAAGACGCCGCCCACCTCGCGCCGGCCGGGACCGCGGAGCGAACGAACGACCTCGTCGAGCGAGGCCGAGATCGGGATCGGATCACGGTCGTTCACGGAATCACGGCTCCAGCCCTGATGTGTAGCACGCGGTCGGGACGGGCTGCCTCCGGCAGCGCGTTGGCGGTCGTGATCACGACCTGCCCGGACGGCAGGTGCTCGAGCAGTGCCCGGGCGCGCCGCTGGTCGAGCTCTGACAGGACATCGTCGAGCACCAGCACGGGTGTTGAGCCCGTCCGCTCCGCCACCAGCCGGTGAGCCGCCAACCGCAGCGCGAGCGCGAGTGTCCGCTGCTCACCCTGCGAGGCATGCGTCCGGGCCGGGAGACCGCCGAGCGTCAACACCAGCTCGTCGCGATGCGGGCCGACCGTCGATACACCACGACGTACATCGTCGGATCGCGCCGCCGCGAGTGCGCCGGCCAACCCGCCGCCGCGCCGCCACGGGGGGTCGTACTCGAGACCGACCGCGATCGGGTCACTGGCGAGTTGCGCATACGCCTCGATCACCATCGGTTCACACCGCGCGACGAGCGTCGCTCTGGCGTGACCGAACTGTTCGCCGGATGC
>DASUEW010000779.1:0-2986 GCA_036274875.1 Ilumatobacteraceae bacterium | reverse complement strand
TGGAGTGGGAGCGACACGGAGACGTCGACGAGGTCGTGTTCGTGCAAGGTGCACACCTCGAACCCGACGGCGACACCATCTACCTCACCTATGGCGCAGCCGACCGCTGCGTGGGCGCGGCGACGGCCTCGGTCAACCATCTGCTGGCGCTCCTCGCCGACCTGCCTGCGGTCTGATCCGGGCGTCGGCTTCGACGGCCGCGACCGACGCGTCGACGCGCTCGACGGCGCGCAACGTTCCGACGAGTGCGAGCGCAGACTCGGCGCCCTCGTTGCGGTTGACCCCACGGCGCTGCAGGCCGTCGTAGGACCGCCCGGTCGAAGGATCCCACATCATCGCTCCGGTGTCGTTCGAACCGGCGAACCAGCCGGCGGCCGAATGCACGGTCGTCGCCCAGCTCGTGTCACCGGTGATCTCGAACGCGCGCAACGCAGCGTCGGCAAGCGTCCACGCCTCGATCGGCTGTTGATCGAACCCGGGCCGCGGTTCGCCCGGACCCCAGCCGCCCACCGGCGTGGGACTGAGGTGCCCGGGCATGGTCTCGATCCCGACGAGCCATCGCAACACGCGCAGCGCGCGCTCGATCGCACGCGCGTCCTCCCGCAGCGAGGCGGCCGCGAGGCGCGCTTCGAGGAGGACCGCGTTGCCGTAGGACAAGCGCCGCTCGGGCCACGGCCAGTCGCCGGCGAGCGCCACGTCGAGACCGATGACGAGCCGGTCGACGAGCTCGCGCGTGCCCGGCGGTGGTCGTCCACTGGCCGCGGCCAGCGCCGCCGCACCGAGCACGGCGTGGGCGCGTGCACGCAGGTGTGGGGAGTCGAAGTCGACGACGTCGGCAAAGAGCTGGCGTGCCGTCGTGCTCACCGCACTCCAGGGCGCGAGGGCAGCCGCGATCCCGATCCCGTGGATCGCCCGCCCCGAAGCGTCATCGCTCGTTGTCGGACCCCTCGGCGGTCGGTCGCGGAGGCGGAACCGTCCACCACGCAGGTGCATCTCGCACAAGAATTCGAGGCACCGCTCGGCGACCACGCGCGCCTCCGCGTCGCTCGGCATCGTGCAAGCCAGCGCGAGTGCCCGACCGGCATCGTCGGTGCAATGCCCCGACGACGGATCGGGGACCACGAGGACCGAGTGCTCGACGAGCGCGACATCGTCGAGCAGGGCACGCAATGGTGCCAGCGTGACGGCTGGCAGCCGGTCGCCACAGGCTGTCGGCGCCATCGCTAGCGCTCCGTGGCGACGCCGACCGCCTCTTGGAGGACCGCGTCGTACGCCACGCCGACGCTCGGCCAGGCGCACTTGATGCCTTCGAGCCGGGCGGCCTCGGCGCACCGATCACGGAGTACGGGATCGGTGAGCAAGCGTTCGATGGCGTCGGCGATCGCTTCGGGTTCCTCGTGCGGGACCACGATGCCGGCTCGATCGTCGACGACCTCCAGGGCGTGCGGGAACGCAGTGGCGACCACCGGTTTCGCCGATGCCAGGGCCTCGACCAGCACGCCCGACGTGACCTGCTCCCGCGAGTCGTACGGCAGCAGGACGAGGTCGGCGCCGCGCACGAGGGACTGGAGCCGCGACCACTCGTGATACCCGTCGTCCAACTCGAGGAGGTCGGCGACACCGAGCTCGGCCGCGACTGATCGGAGGCCGTCCCGGTACTGCTCACCCTGGTCGTCGAGCACCTTCGGGTGCGTCTGGCCCACGACCAGGTAGCGCACCCGCAGGCCGCGGCCGGCGAGGGCCGCGACTGCTTTGACCCCGTGCTCGATCCCCTTCCCTGGTCCGAGCAGCCCCCACGTGATGACCACGGGCGGTCCGGGCCGGCGGACCGGTCGGGCACCCAGATTGAGGTCGGCGCCGTGTGGGATCACCCGTACGAGATCGGGATCGATCCGATACCGGCCGACGAGCCGATCGGCGGCCGATCGGCTGAGCACGATGAGGCGAGCCGACAGATCGGCGACGGCCTCGATGATCTCCCGTTGCGCGGCACTCGGGTCGACGAGCACGGTGTGGATCACGCTCACGAGCGGTGGCTCGAGCAGTCCGGCGAAGTCGACGACGGCCACACCCTCCACGCCGTCGTAGATGCCGAACTCGTGCTGGGCGAGCACCACGTCGAACCCAGCACACATCGCCGCGGCGTCGGCCGCCGGAGCGCCATGCGCCCAGGCGCCGATCACCTCCGGCATCGTCTCGTGCCCGCCGGGTGGCTCGCCGAGTCGCAACACTCCCGCCCGGCGCACGGGGTCAGCGGTGAGCAGGCTCTTGTAGGTGTTGGCGGTGAACGTCGCCAACCCGCAGCGAGTCGGCGGGTAGGTGCCGACGACGACCGTGTCCGGGCTCTGCGCACCGCCCGCATAGGCGGTCGGCGCGAACAGCGCTGACGAGATGGTCCGGAACGTGTCGGCGGGCATTTGGGATGACCTCCCAAGTGGGTGGTTCCAACACACCACCCCGGCCCCCGCCATCGCAAGAGTCCTATGTCCCGACGTGGCATGGCGAACGTTGTCGGGGATCGCCGAGCCGGTAGGACGTTCGCCTCTGCCGCCATGTTGGACCCACCGCGCACGATGGGCGCATCGGACGTCGTTGATGCGCGACAGGAGCGACCATGACTCAACCGTCTGCGCCGCAGCCGCCGGCTGACGGCCCGGGACGTCGCGCTGGTGTCGTACTCCTCGCCGCCATCGCGGTCGCGTTGGTCGTCGTCGTGGTGCTGCTGGTCGTGCTCCTCGTCGTCGGCGACGACGACGACGACGGCGCCGGTGCCGAGACGACGGACCTAACGTCGACACCGATCGACACGAGCACCACGGTCGCCGGCACCACGACAACCGCGGACTCGACATCGACCTCGATCACGACAGCTGCCGCCACCACGACGGTCGCGCCCGACACGACTCCGCCACAAGCTGGCGCGACGGCAACCGCGGTGTGGCCATGGGTGGACTCCGACGTGAGGTACGACGACCCCGTCGAGGCC
>DASUEW010000778.1:0-8456 GCA_036274875.1 Ilumatobacteraceae bacterium | reverse complement strand
ACCCGGCCTGCCGGGTGAGCTCCTCCAGACGCGCCGGCGACGACGCAAGACGTAGCGACCCGACCTCCCGCCATCCGGGGTCGTGACCGGTCTCGGCGCCGAGCCGCCGGTACAGGTCCGACCCGTACATCATCATCCGCGTCAACGTCACCGAGCTGCGCAGCTGGCCGACGAGCCCTGCGGAGTGGAACGTCGAGCCCGACGTCAGCTGATCGCGGTCGAGCAGCACGACGTCGTCCCAACCGAGCTGCGCGAGGTGGTACGCGATGCTCGTGCCGGCCACTCCGCCACCGACGATGACTACACGGGCCCGGTCACGCATCCAGCGAAACGTAGACCCGGCGGCGGGCGGTCAGCGATGGCGCGCCTGCTCGAGCCACGTACCGAACCGCTGATCGGCGCACAGCGCTCGGCAATGGTCGAGCCGGGTCGCCGCGTACTCGACGAAGTCGACGTGGGTCAGGGTGCTGATCGCCTGCTGCACGACAGCCCACATGCCCTCGCGCATCTCGCTCATGATCTTCATCAGCGCCAGCTGGGCGAGTCGCTGGACCGAGACATCGCCGTCGTACGCGTCCAACAGACGGCGGTCGGCCGCCTCGTCGAAGTCGCAGTTGACCGAGAGGTTGGCGAGGTCGAACATCGCGTGGTTCATCCCGGCGTACTCGTAGTCGATGATCCACAGCCGCTCCGGCGTCACCAACACGTTGGCCGGCAACAGGTCGTTGTGGCACATCGTCGACTCCAACGTGCGGGGGTCGAACGCGGCCTCGATCGCGCCGGCGGCCTCGTGGAGCTCGTCGTACACCTCCGGCGGATCGACACCGTTCGCAGCGGCGTCGCGAGCGTGCCACTCGACCACCCGGAAGATCGGGAAGCTGGCGGCGATCGGACCGGATTCGTGGAAGCGGCGGATCATCGCGGTCACGTGTTCGAGTACCCCGGGCGCGAGGAGCGCCTCGGTCGTGGCTACGACACCGCCGACGAACTCGGTGACGAGCGTGCCGACGCCGGGGAGCTCGGCCCTGACGGCCGGGGCGATCCCGATGTCGGCGGCGAGGTACGACGCGGCCGCCTCACCGACCCGATCGATGCCGAGCAACTCCGTCCGTTCGCCCGGCAGCCGGACGACAAAGACGGCGTCATCGATCTCGACGCGGAAGTTGCGGTTGGTGATGCCGCCTGGCAGAGGCGTGATGACCGGATCGGCATCGTGCCAGCCCGGCACTCTCCTGACGATGTCGACAACGGGTGTCAGGCTCGTCTGCTCCATCATGCCTTCATCGCCGGGCGACCGAGTCGACGAAGCGCTCGACGTCGGCCAGCCCGGCCGGCAGCGTGACCGTGCGCTCCGTGCGCTCGAGCAGGTCGGCGAGGTGTTCCGGCAGCTGCGGGCGCACACCCGTCGCCCGCTCGACGGCGTCGGGGAACTTGGCGGGATGGGCCGTGGCCAGCGTGACGATCGGATGCTCACTGCCGAGCGATCGCGCCGCTGCCGTGGCAGTCGCGGTGTGGGGGTCGATCAGCAGTCCGGTCTCGCGGTGGACCCTGGCGATCTCGTAGAGCGTGGCGTTGTCGTCGGAGCTGGCGGCCCGGAACGATCCGGTGATCCACTCCGCCCGCTGGTCGGGCTCGAGATCGAGGCGGCCCTTGGCCCGGAACCGCTGCAGCTGCTCGCCGGTCAGTCCGCCGTCGCGCCCGTTGATCTCGAACAGCAGGCGTTCGAAGTTCGACGACACCTGGATGTCCATGCTCGGGCTCAGGGTGGGCACCACCTCGCGCACCGACATGTCGCCGTCGTTCACGAACCGGGTGATGATGTCGTTGGTGTTGGAGGCGATGATGAAGTCGGCGATCGGCGCTCCCATCCGGCGCGCGATCCAGCCGGACAGGACGTCGCCGAAGTTGCCGGTCGGGACGCTGAACGTCACAGGTCCGGACAGAGCACGCGACGCGGTCACGTAGTACACGACCTGCGCCATCACCCGCGCCCAGTTGATCGAGTTCACGGCCGACAGCCGCATCCGCTCGCGGAAGGGAACGTCGTTGAACATCGCCTTGACGAGGTCCTGGCAGTCGTCGAACGTGCCGTCGATCGCGACCGCGTGCACGTTGTCGTCGTCGACGGTGGTCATCTGGCGGCGCTGGACGTCGCTCGTGCGTCCGGCCGGGTAGAAGATCACGATGTCGACGTGCTTGCATCCCCGCACCGCGTCGATCGCGGCCGACCCGGTGTCGCCGCTCGTGGCGCCGATGATCATGACGTGCTCGTCGCGTTCGGCGAGCACGTGCTCGAAGAGCCGCCCGACGAGCTGCAGCGCAACGTCCTTGAACGCCAGGGTCGGCCCGTGGAACAGCTCGAGCAGCCATGCGGAGCCGTCGATCTGGACGAGCGGTGTGACCGCCGGGTGGCGGAACGTCGCGTACGCGTCGTGGCAGATCCGATCGAACACGGCCCGTTCGATCTCGCCCGCCACGAACGGCCACATCACAGCCGCCGCGACGTCGGCGTAGTCGCGGAGGCCCGTGAGATCGGGGAGCCCGGGCCACTCGGCGGGCATGTGCAACCCACCGTCGACGGCGAGCCCGGTGAGCAACACATCGGCGAAGCCGAGCTCGGGCGCCGCCCCGCGCGTCGACACGTACCGCACGTCAGCCGCCGATCACGCGCAGCAGCCCGCCGATGCGACGGACCACGTCGAGCTCGCGCAGCTCGCGCACCGTCGCCTGCACATCAGCCTCGCGTGCCTCGTGGGTGATGAACACGAGCCGGGCGTCATCGCCGATCCCTTCTTGCTCGAGGGCGCGGATGCTGACGCCGTGGCGGGCGAACACGCCGGTCACCGCGTGCAGAACGCCCGGCTGGTCGGTGACCTCGAGACCGAGCAGGTACTCGGCGCTGGTCTCGTCGATCGGGCGGATCACGGCCTTGGCGAACGTGCCGAGCGAGCCGTGCGTCCCCTTCGTCAGATTCACCGCGGCGTCGATGACATCACCGAGCACCGCGCTCGCAGTGGGCAGTCCTCCGGCGCCGCGCCCGTAGAACATCAGCGACCCGACGGCCTCGCCCTCGACGAACACCGCGTTGTAGCTCTCGCGCACGCTCGCGAGCGGGTGATGAAGCGGCACCAGCGCCGGGTGCACGCGCACCGCGATCTCGCCGGTCTCGATGTCCTGGTCGGCGATGCCGAGCAACTTGACGACGTACCCGAACTGCCGGGCGACGGCGATGTCGGCGGCGGTGACCCCGCTGATCCCCTCGTGGTAGACGTCGCCGGCGACGACCGTTGCGCCGAACGCGATCGTGGCGATGATCGCCGCCTTGGCGCCGGCATCGAACCCCTCGACGTCGGCGGTCGGATCGCGCTCGGCGTACCCCAACCGCTGGGCCTCGCCGAGCGCGACGCCGTAGTCGGCGCCGTCCTCGGTCATCTTGGTGAGGATGTAGTTGGTCGTGCCGTTGACGATGCCGATCACGCGGCGGATCGGCTCGCCCCGCAGGCTCTCCCGCAGCACGCGGACGAGGGGGATCCCACCGGCGACCGCGGCTTCGAAGAGCAGGTCGACGTTGCAGTCGTCGGCCGTCGCGAACAGCTCGGTGCCGATGTTGGCGAGCAGCTCCTTGTTGGCGGTCACGACCGGCTTGCCGGCCTTCAACGCATCGACGATGAGGCCGCGCGCCGGTTCGATGCCGCCGATCACCTCGACCACGAGATCGACGTCGGGATCGACGACGACGCCGTGCGTGTCACGCGTGAGGACACCGTCGGCGAGCTCGACATCGCGCTCCCGCGACATGTTGCGGACCGCTACCCGCGTGATCTCGAGCCGCACACCGGTCCTCGCCTCGATCGACTCGGATTGCCGGCCGACGAGCTGCACCAGTGCCGCTCCGACGTTGCCGCAGCCGAGCACGCCGATCCGGATCGTCTTCGACTCGGTTGCCACGGGCTCGAAGGCTACGGGATCCGACCCCGATCGGCTTTCCCGGTTCGCGGCTCGCATGGTGTGGCGTGCTCAGCTGTCGCCATGGACCCGTCGAGCTTCACCACGCTTCGCATCGAGCACACGCCAGGGGCGGCGACCGCCTCGCTGGTGCTCGATCGCCCGGAACGCCTCAACGCGTTGTCGCGGGCGCTGCTCGCCGAGATCCCGGCGGCGTGCCGGTGGATCGACGAGCAACGGGAGCTCAGAGTCGTGATCGTCCGCGGCGAGGGGCGTGCCTTCTCGGCGGGGTTCGACCTCGACGACTTCGCCGGTCAGGCGATGGAGATGTCCCCGCGCCAGACCGCCGACCTCGGTCGGGTCGCGGCCGAAGCGCTGACCGACGTGCGGCCGCTGACGATCGCCGCCGTCCACGGCCATTGTGTCGGCGGCGGAGTCGTCCTCGCGGCCGCGTGCGACCTGCGCCTCGCCGCCGACGATGCCCGGTTCTCGATCCCCGAGGTCGACCTCGGGATCCCGCTGGCGTGGGGTGGCATCCCGCGCCTCGTGCGCGAGCTCGGCCCGGCGATCACCAAGGAGCTCGTCCTCACGTGCCGGCCGTTCACCGCCGGCGAGGCCGCCGCGCTGCGGTTCGTGAACCGCGTGGTGCCGGCCGCCGACCTGATCGCCGCCGCCCAGACCTTGGCCGACGAGCTCGCCCGCAAGCCCGAGTTCGCGCTACGGACCACCAAGCAGCAGGTCAACGCCGTCACCGAGGAGATCGCGGGCACCCGCCGCAACGCCAACGACGCCGACACGCTCGCCGCGGCCCTCGCCGACCCCGAGTCCCGCGAGACGAGCCGCCGCTACCTCGCCGCCCGCCAACGCTGATCTCGTGAAGTTTCGGCGCCGTAGGAGCGCCGAAACTTCATGAGATCGGGTTGGGCGAGTCAGCCGAGGTCGGTGGCGAGGAGGTCGGCGTAGGTTTCGCGGCGCACGACGAGGCGGGCGGCTCCGTCGGCGACGAACACGACCGGCGGGCGGGTGATCTTGTTGTAGTTGGAGCCCATCGACTGGCCGTAGGCACCCGTGACCGGCGTCGCCAGCAGGTCGCCGACGCGCACGTCGTCGGGCAGCCTCGCATCGAACAGCAAGACGTCACCGTTCTCGCAATGCTTGCCGACGACCCGTGCCCGGGCGTTGCGCTCGGAGCCCACCGCCCGCGGGAGGAACGCCTCGTAGCCCGAGCCGTACAGCACCGGACGCGGGTTGTCGCTCATCCCGCCGTCGACCGCCACGTACGTGCGGACGCCCGGGATGTGCTTGATCGTGCCGATCGTGTACACCGTGATCGCGGCCGCGGCCACGATCGCCCGACCGGGCTCGACGCTCACGCGCGACCGCACGCCGAGAGCCTGGCAGGCGTCGAGCAACACGCTCGCCCACTGGGTGATCGTCGGCGCCTCCTCGCTGCTGACGTACGCGACTCCGAGCCCACCGCCGAGCACGAGCTCCGGAAGCCCGAGCGGCACCGCGAACCCGGCCATCACCTCGACGGCCATCGCGAAGCTCGACGCTGCGAAGACGTTCGAACCGATGTGGCAGTGGAGTCCGACGAGGTTCACGCTCGGAGAAGTCGTCGCCCGTTTGACGGCCCGCGCGGCATCGCCGTTGCCCAGGTTGAACCCGAACTTCGAATCGTCCTGGCCGGTGGCGATGAACTCGTGGGTGTGGGCGTGGACTCCCGGTGTGATCCGCAACAAGATGTCGGGCACGGGTCCGGCCCGTTCCGCGTGCAGCACGTCGAGGCGATCGAGCTCGTCGAACGAGTCGACGACGATGTGGCGCACGCCTGCCGCGACAGCCTCACGCAACTCGACGGGGCTCTTGTTGTTGCCGTGCAGCACGCACGACGAGGCGGGTACACCGGCGGCGACGGCGACGTGGAGCTCGCCGCCGGACGCCACATCGAGCAACATCCCCTCCTCGTGCGCGAGCCGCGCCATCGCCTTGCACAAGAACGCCTTGGTGGCGTAGATGGCGCGCTCGTGGCCGAACGCGCCGACCGCTTCTCGACAGCGCGCACGCAGGTGCGCCTCGTCGTACACGAACAGCGGTGTGCCGAACTCGGCCGCCAGGTCCCGGACCGAACACCCGCCGACCGTCAGCCACCCGTCGACGCCGACGTCGGCGGTATCGGGGAGCAGTCGGCGTGCGAAGGCGCTCACGCGCCCAACGTACCGGTCGTCACATTTGCTCGGGCGCTTCGATGCCGAGCAGCCCCAAGCCGTGGGCGAGCGTTCGGGCGACCACGTCGCACAACGCCAGCCGGCTCGTACGGAGCGCCTCATCGGCGCGCAGCACGGGACAGTGCTCGTAGAACGCGGTGAAGTCCTGGCTGAGGTCGAACAGGTAGCTACACAGCTTGTGCGGCGAGAAGCTGGTGAGCGTGTCGTCGAGGGCGCTCGGCAGGGCGAGCACACGCCGGGCCAACGCCCGCTCCTGCGGCGTGCCGAGCACGATGGCAGCGGAACGCACGTCGGGCCGGGCAATTTCGGCGCGGCGGAAGATCGAGCAGATCCGGGCATGCGCGTACTGGAGGTAGGGCGCGGTGTTGCCCTCGAACGCGAGCATCCGGTCCCAGTCGAACACGTAGTCCTTGATGCGGTCGTTCGACAGGTCGGCGTACTTGAGCGCCCCGATGCCGACCATCTGGGCGACGGCGGCGCGATCGTCGGCCGCAAGGTCGGGGTTCTTCTCGGCGATGGCGTCGGTCGCCCGCGCCACCGCCTCATCGAGCAGCTCGATCAGCTTCACCGAGTCGCCACTGCGGCTGCGCAGTCGCTTGTGATCCTTGCCGAGCACGACACCGAACGGCACATGGACCGCGTCGGTCGCTTCGGTCAGCAGACCCGCCATGCGCGCCACCGCGAACACCATCTGGAAGTGCTGACTCTGGCCGGCGTCGACGACGTACAGCAAGAGGTCGGCCCCGAGACGCTCGACGCGGTCGAAGACGCAGGCGAGGTCGGACGTCGCGTAGTTGAACCCGCCCGCACGAGATCGGATGATGAGCGGGAGCGGCTCGCCCTCTCGATTCGTGAAGCCCTGTGGGAACACGACCTCGGCGCCTTCGGATTCGACGAGCAGCGCGGCCTGCTCGAGGCGCTCGACGACGACTGGCATGAGCGGCTGGTAGCGGCTCTCGCCGGCGATGTCGTCGTCGGTGAGGAGCACGCCGAGCCGGCGGTACGCGTTGTTGAAGTAGCGCGTCGACATCGCGACGAGTTGCTTCCAGTGTTCGAGCGTCTCGGGATCTCCACCCTGGAGCAGCACCACCCGTTGTCGCGCCCGCGCCTGGAACTCCTCGGACGTCTCGAACTCGGCGGTGGCCGCCTTGTAGAACCCGTCGAGGTCTCCGATCGACACCGCTTCGGCGGCCGCTTCCTCACCGATGTCGAGCAGGTGCTCGATCAGCATGCCGAACGGCCGGCCCCAGTCGCCGATGTGGTTCTCGCGGATGACGCGATGGCCGGCGAACCCGAGCATCCGGGCCAGCGCATCGCCGATGATGGTCGACCGCAGATGGCCGACGTGCATCTCCTTGGCGACGTTCGGCGCGGAGTAGTCGACGACCACCGTGCGTGGACGACTCGCGAGCGGCACGCCGAGTCGATCGTCGGGAGCCACCGCCGCGATCTCGCGGGCGAGGAAGTCGTCGTCGAACACGAGGTTGATGAAGCCGGGTCCGGCGACCTCGGCCGAGCACACGCCGTCGAGGACGCCGGTGTCGATGATCGCCCGGGCGACGTCGCGCGGGTTCCGGTCGAGCTCCTTGGCGAGGGCGAGGACGCCGTTGACCTGGGCGTCGGCGCGGTCCGACGGTCGCACGACGGGATCGACGCCGTCACGCCCTGCTGCTTCGGCGAACACCGGGGCGAGCAACGCCGCGACGGTGGCGAGGGGGTCGGCCATGGCCGACCATTCTGGCCCGACCGGAGCGGATCGCACGGATCTGTACATTCGGGGCGCATGGACGCCGACCTCGAATGGGTAGAAGTCGCGACGCATCTGACCGGCATCGCCCACGCCGCCACCGCTTCACGCGACGGCACACCGCACGTGTCGGTCGTCGCCGCCGTCGTCGACGGCGACGCGATCTGGATCGCCACGAACAGGGGGTCGGGCAAGGCCACCAACGTCAGGGCCAACCCGAAGATCGCACTCGTGTTCCGACCGGGGTCGGAGTCCTACGTCAGCGGTTCGGTCGAGATCGTCGACGACGCCGAGGAGAAGCGTCGCCGGTGGTCAGGGTTCTTCCCGTACGACGCGACGGCGTTTTTCGGAGCGCCCGACAACGACGGCGTGGTGTTGCTCAAGGTCCACCCGACCTCGGCGACGGTGATGACGCAGGACGCGTCGGGGCTCCACCGCCATCGCTGGCACGAGTGAATGTGCCGCCCGCGCCGGGTCCGGCGACCTCGGCCGAGCACACGCCGTCGAGGACGCCGGTGTCGATGATCGCCCGGGCG
>DASUEW010000777.1:0-3027 GCA_036274875.1 Ilumatobacteraceae bacterium | reverse complement strand
ACGGCGTATACACCGCCAACCCACGATCCGCCAACGTCTTCGAAATCGCCGCCGTCAACGTCGTCTTCCCATGATCAATATGACCCATCGTCCCCACATTCACATGCGGCTTCGTACGCTCAAACTTCGCCTTACTCATGGCAACTCGACTCCAATGTCGTTGAAATGGTTTCGGATCTGTGGGTTGTCAATGAACGGGATGCCGATCAATCGGGCGATCACTCGCCACGAACGCGTTTCACGATGTCGGACGCAATCCCCTCGGGGACCTGCTGGTAGCTGTCGAACTGCATCGTGTACGTCGCCCGGCCCTGGGTGCGCGAGCGAAGGTCGGTACTGTATCCGAACATCTCCGACAGCGGCACGTGGGCGCGCACGACCTGGGTGTTGCCACGGGCTTCCATGCCTTCGATGCGGCCCCGGCGGCTCGACAGGTCGCCGATCACGTCACCCATGTACTCGTCGGGCGTCACGACCTCGACACCCATGATCGGCTCGAGCAGCACCGGCCCGGCCAGCTCGGCCGCCTTCTTGAAACCCATCTGGCCGGCGATCTTGAACGCCATCTCCGACGAGTCGACGTCGTGGTACTGGCCGTCGACGAGATTGGCCTTGATGTCGACCATCGGGTAACCGGCCAGGACGCCCGAATCGAGGGCGGATTGAATGCCTTGGTTGACCGGCTGGATGTACTCGCGCGGGATCTTGCCGCCCGAGATCTTGTCGGCGAACTCGTAACCGGCGCCGGGGTTCGGCTCGAGGCTGATCTTGATGACCGCGAACTGGCCGGAGCCACCCGTCTGCTTGACGTGGCGGTACTCGACCGGGCCGACGGCCTTGGTGATCGTCTCCCGGTAGGCGACCTGCGGCTTGCCGACGGTGGCCTCGACGCTGAACTCGCGCAACATCCGGTCGACCAGGACCTCGAGGTGCAGCTCGCCCATGCCCGAGATCACGGTCTGGCCGGTCTCCTCGTCAGTGCGGACACGGAACGTCGGGTCTTCGTCCGACAGCGACTTGAGCGCCTTGCCGAGCTTGTCCTGGTCGGTCTTGGTCTTGGGCTCGATGGCGACGTGGATCACCGGCTCGGGGAAGATCATGCGCTCGAGGATGACCGGCTTGGTGCGATCGCACAGCGTGTCGCCGGTGGTGGTGTCCTTGAAGCCGAGACCGGCCACGATGTCGCCCGCCATCGCCACGTCGAGGTCCTCGCGCTGGTTGGCGTGCATCAGGAGGATCCGACCGAGGCGCTCACGCTTCTCCTTGGTCGAGTTGTAGACCTCGTCACCCTTGTTGATCTCGCCGGAGTAGACGCGAAAGTAGGTGAGCTTGCCGAACGGGTCGGCAACGATCTTGAACGCCAGTGCGGCGAACGAATCGTCGCTCGGCCCACGCGTCGTCGTCTCGTCGCCTCGCATGTTCGTGCCCTCGGCCGGGGCGATGTCGAGCGGCGACGGCAGGAAGTCGACGACGGCGTCGAGCATCGGCTGGACACCCTTGTTCTTGAAGGCCGAGCCGCACAACATCGGAACGAAGTCGAATGCGAGCGTGCCAGCGCGCAAGGCGCGCTTGACTTCGGCCTCGGTCACGTCGTCACCGGCGAGGTACTTCTCCATCAGCTCGTCGTCGCTGCCGGCGATCGTCTCGAGCAGATGCTCGCGGAACTCGCGGGCCTGCTCGACCATGTCGGCCGGGATGTCGACCTCGTCCCACTTCGCGCCGAGCTCCTCGTCGTGCCAGATGAGGGCCTTCATCTTGACCAGGTCGATGAGGCCGATGAACGGCTTGGAGGATTCGGGCCCGCCCGCCCCGACCGGGAGCTGCACGATGGCAGGGGTCGCGTCGAGGCGCTCCTTGACCATCCGCACCGTGCGGTGGAAGTCGGCGCCGATGCGGTCCATCTTGTTGACGAAGCAGATCCGCGGGACGTTGTACTTGTTGGCCTGGCGCCACACGGTCTCGGTCTGCGGCTCGACACCGGCGACCGAGTCGAAAACCGTCACCGCGCCGTCGAGCACGCGCAGCGACCGCTCGACCTCGATCGTGAAATCGACGTGGCCTGGCGTGTCGATGATGTTGATCCGGTGGTTGTTCCAGACGCACGTCGTGGCAGCCGACGTGATCGTGATGCCGCGCTCTTGCTCCTGGGCCATGTGGTCCATCGTGGCGGCGCCGTCGTGGACCTCACCGATCTTGTAGCTCTTCCCCGTGTAGTACAAGATGCGCTCGGTGGTGGTGGTCTTGCCCGCGTCGATGTGCGCCATGATCCCGATGTTGCGCGTGCGCTCGAGGGGGAACTCTCGCTTGGCCATGGTCGGGTCAACTTCCGTGTTTCAGATCGTGAGCAAGGTGGGGGGAATCAGCGTGTGCGCTGGGAGGACAGGGCCGCAGGCACGGTGATCCAGTCTATCGGCGACGTGCTTGATTGAGTCGGCTCACCAGAGTCGGTGGCGGGCGGGTTTGGTCGCCGACTCGTGCGGATTCGGGTGATGCGGGGCTGTCTCTACTGGCCCTGGTGCAGGTAGTCGAACAGCGCTTGGTTCTCGCTCTCGAGCTCGGTCAGCCGGCTCTTGACGACATCGCCGATCGAGATGATGCCCGCCAGTCGGCCGGCGTCGTCGACGACGGGGAGATGGCGGATACGGCGATCGGTCATCAGCGCCATGAGGCGGTCGGCGCCGTCGTTCGCCGAGCAAGTCACGACGTCGATCGACATCGTGGACCCGACAGAACGGCCGAGCGCTCCCGCGCCGTGAGTGGCGATGCTGCGCACCAGGTCGCGCTCGGAGATGATCCCCTCGATCGCTTTCGCATCACCCGAGACGACGAGCGCTCCGACCCCGTGATCGCGCAAGAGCTGGGCGGCGTCGGCCAGCGACGCGGCCTGTGTGACGGTCGCCACGGCCGTGCCCTTCAGCGCCAGGATCGATTGGACGTTCATCGGAGCCCCCTTCCGAGCGACCCGCCAACCGCGAACTGTAGCGGAAGCCGGCGGGGCGGGACCAGGGGTGGCGAGCTGTTCGCGGA
>DASUEW010000776.1:0-6506 GCA_036274875.1 Ilumatobacteraceae bacterium | reverse complement strand
GGTCCGCCACCGTTGTGGCGAGCAGTTCGCGCGCCGCGCACAGCGCCGTCTCGACCGGTCGTGGGTGGCGACGTCCGACGACCACGTCGTCGGCTTCGTCGTGGCCGTCGACGACGAGGTCGAGCAGCTCTACGTCGACCGCGCCGAGCGAGGATCCGGAGTGGCCGCGGCGTTGTTGCGTAGGGCCGAGGCCGAGATCCGCGCCGGCGGTCACCGCTGCGCATGGCTCGCCGTCGTCGCCGGCAACCGACGAGCCCGGGCGTTCTACACACGGGAAGGCTGGCATGACTCCGGACTCGTCGCGTACGAAGCCGAGACCGAGGATGGATCGTTCACGGTCCCGGCGCACCGCTACGAGATCGATCTCAGGGGCGACCACCCGGACGGCGGGGGTTCGCCGGCGCTCACGACGCGTCGGTCATCGCGACGTGTGGGCGCCGCTTGGAGCCCGCAGGAGGCGTTCCGGCCGGCTCCGGCAGTCGGCGACTGACGCCGAGGCCGATCACGGCGAGTGCGGCGGGGCCGATCAACGCCACCGCGACCCCGGCACCCGGATCCCAATCGAGGTGATCGCCGAGCGTGACGACCACGCCGGTGGCGCCGGCCCCGAGTGCGACGCCGAGGTTGTCGAACAGCTGCAACGACGCCGTGGCCGTCCCGTAGCTCGCGGCCGGCGCGCACCGCAGTGTCAACTGTGCATGGGCCGAGTAGCCGAGACCCATTCCGAGGCCGGCGACCGTCCAGCCGACGTGGATCACCCAGAACGGAAGTTCGTCGACGCCGGCGGTCACCGCCACGATCGCGATGCCGATGGCCAACGCGACGTAGCCCAACCGCACGAAGAACGCTTCGCCGGTGCGCGTGATGAAGCGTTGCTGGATCCACGTGGCGGACGTCCAGCCCAACGTCGAAGCTGTCACGGCGATGCTGCCGGCGAACGTCGTCGCACCCTTCCCATCGGTGAGAGCGTGCGGGACGAACGTGTCGGTGCCGAAGAACGCGAACGTCAACAACCCGCGTGACAGCACGACGGCCGGGAGGCCGGCTGCGGCGACCAGCGTCCCGGGTGGCGTGAGCCTGCGCAACGGCGGGACCCCGATGACCGCGCCACCCACGAGGGCCGGCGCCACCAACCATGCGCTGGTGGTGAAGCTGCCGACCACCAGCGCGGCTCCCGCGGCGACCCGGACGGCTTCGACCATCCGACGCCGGGTCCACGGCACCGGCGCCTCCGCCACCACACCACCACCAGACGTCGTCGGCACCGGCGCCCGCAGGCGCGTCATCGCCGGGACGATCAGCGAACCCGCCACGGCCACGAGCGGGAGCAGGCCGAGAAACACCCACCGCCAACCGATCCAGGCGGAGACGCGCTCCGACAAGGCCGGGCCGATCACGCCCGGCACCACCCATGCCGTCGACAGCACGGCGAACATCCGTGGCCGGAGCTCGACCGGGTAGACCCTGCCGATCGCCACGTATCCGATGGCCGGCACCACACCAGCGCCGAAGCCCTGGACGAACCGACCGACCACGAGCACCGGCATCGACGGCGCGGTGCCGGCCACGACGAGGCCGACCGCGAACAGGATCAACCCGATCACGTACGGCCGACCTGCTCCACGGCGATCGGCCTGGCCGCCGGCGAAGACGATGCCGATCATCGTGCCGAGGAAGAAGGCCGTCGTCACCCAGCCGTACCAGACGAGCCCCTTCAGGTCGGCCTCGATGTCGGGCAGGATCGTGATCACCGCCAGCGACTCGAACGCGACGAGGGTGACGATCGACACCAGGCCGATCGTCAGAGAGCGGTGCCGAACGCCGAACAACCCCGACTCAGGATCGGTCGGTTGTCGACTGACGTCGTCGTTGTCCGTGGCCATGGGTCGGTGTGCAGGATCGGCGCGCCGATCGTGGGTCAGTCGTGACCGCGGCTGCTCGCTTGGAGATCGGCCGCGACTGCGGTGATCGCGGCGAGGTTCACGATGTCCGTCACGGTCGAACCAGGCTGCAACACGGCCACGGGATGACGGATGCCGAGGAGGATGGGCCCGATCGCCTCGGCGCCACCGAGTCGCTGGACGAGCTTGTAGCCGATGTTGCCGGCAGCGAGGTTGGGGAAGATGAAGACGTTGGCGTCGCCCTGGATCCGCGAGTGCGGGTAGTTCACGTGCGCGATGTCCTCGACCACTGCAACGTCGACGTGCATCTCACCGTCGACCGCGAGCTCCGGCCGTTGCTCGTGCACGAGCTGGACGGCGTGCGCCACCCGGGCGGCGAGCGGGTGGCGCACGGATCCGAAGCTGGAGAAGGAGAGGAGTGCGACCCTCGGCTCGATGCCGAACAGCCGGGCGGCGTCGGCGGCGAGGATCGCGATCTCGGCCAGCTCCTCGGCGGACGGGTCGATGTTGACCATCGTGTCGGCGCAGAACACGAGACGGTCCTTCAGCGCCAGGAGCTGGACCGCCGAGACCCGCGAGATGCCATCGCGGAGACCCACCAGCTGGATGGCGGGCCGGATGGTGTCGGGGTAGACGCCGGTCCGGCCGCCGACGAACCCGTCGGCCCGACCCTCGCGTACGAGCATCAGCCCGAAGATCGTGGGATCCAGGATGCGGGTCTCGGCGGCCACGCGCGTCATGCCGTGCAGGTGGCGGAGCTCGTACAAGCGGTCGGCCAACCCGGGGGTCAGGGCCGAGCTCGCCACATCGACGACGTCGTCGTCGCCGAGGTGGAGACCGAGCTCGTGAGCCCGCGGTCCGATGACATCGGCCCGTCCCAGCAGCAGCGGGCGGGCGATGTGCTGGTCGACGACGGCGACCACGGCCCGTAGCACGCCGTCGTCCTCGCCGTCGGCGAAGACCAGCCGGCTCGGCGGCCGACGCTGCGCAGTGTGGACGACGAACTGCATGACCTCTCTCGACGGGCCGAGCGTGCGTTCGAGCCGCTCCTCGTAGGCGCCGAGATCGTCGAGTGGGCGGCGGGCCACTCCACTGTCCATCGCCGCCCGGGCAACTGCGGGAGCGACGCGCATGAGGACGCGCGGGTCGAAGGGCTTGGGGATCAGGTACGTCCTGCCGAACCGCAGGCCGCTGATGCCGTATGCGGCCAGCACCTGCTCGGGAACGTCCTCTCGTGCCAGCTCGGCGAGTGCGCGTACTGCCGCCTGCTTCATCGCCTCGTTGATGGCCGACGCCCGGACGTCGAGCGCACCCCTGAAGATGAAAGGGAACCCGAGCACGTTGTTCACCTGGTTGGGGTAGTCCGAACGACCCGTCGCGATCACCACGTCGCTGCGTGTCTGAACGGCGAGCGCGTAGTCGATCTCCGGATCGGGGTTGGCCAGTGCCAGGACGATCGGGTCGTCGGCCATCGTCAGCAGCATGTCGGGGGTGAGCACGTCTCGGCCGGAGACGCCGAGGAAGACGTCGGCACCCCGGATCGCGTCGCCGAGCGTCCGCAGGTCGGTGTCGGAGGCGTAGCGGGCCTTGTACGGGTTCATCCGCTCGCGCCGGCCTTCGTGCACCACGCCGACGGAGTCGACCACGAGCATGTGCTCGCGCCGCGCCCCCAGCTCGATGAACATCTGGGCGCAGGCGAGGCCGGCCGCCCCCGCCCCCGAGACCACCACCCGAACGTCCTCGATCCGCTTGCCGACGACGTCGAGCCCGTTGACCAGTGCCGCCGCCGAGATGATTGCCGTGCCGTGCTGATCGTCGTGGAGCACCGGTATGTCGAGCCGTCGGCGCAGCTCTTCTTCGATGTAGAAGCACTCGGGCGCCTTGATGTCCTCGAGGTTGATCCCGCCGAACGTGGGCGCCAGCGCGGCGACGACCGTGATCAGCTCGTCCGGGTCGCGGACGTCCAACTCGAGGTCGAAGACGTCGATCCCGGCGAACCGCTTGAAGAGCACGGCTTTGCCCTCCATGACCGGCTTGGCCGCCAGCGGCCCGATGTCGCCCAGACCGAGCACGGCCGTGCCATTGCTCACGACCGCCACGAGGTTCCCTTTCCCGGTGTAGCGGTTGACGAGATCGGGATCGTCCTCGATGGCGAGGCAGGCACGTGCCACGCCCGGGGTGTAGGCCAGCGAGAGATCGCGTTGGGTCAGGCACGGTTTCGATGCGACGACCTCGATCTTTCCCGGGCGTGGCAGCTCGTGGTAGTCGAACACGTCCTGGTCACGGATCACGCGCATCCTCCCGGTTCGGGGCTTGTTCGGCGCTACCACTGGCAAGTGGCGGACAGCGTCGAGCCGTCCTGGCTGGCGACCGCCAGCGTAGGCGGATGCTCCGTGCCTCGTATTCTTTGACGAGATCGTTTCAGATCGAGGGGTCCGATGGCGTGCTGTTCGTCATGGTGTTGCTTGGCGTGGTGGCCGGTCTGGTCAGACCGCGTCGTGCCCGGTTCGGGACGCCGCGCGCGGTCGCGGTCGTGTTTGCCGCTGCAGTCGCACAAATCGTGTCGGTCGCGACGAGCGGCGCGGTGCACACGGCATTGCTCGCGGCGAGCGTCGCGCTCGGCGCCCTGTGGATCGCGCTGCAGCGTCGCCACCTTGCGAGCGTGCTCCTCGGCGTCGGCGCCGCTCTGAACGTCGCGGTCGTCGCCGCCAACGGCGGGATGCCGGTCGACTCGGCAGCGTTGGCGAGGGTGGGCCGCCGAGACGTCGATGTGACGCGAGGCTTCCTGTACAAGCACGTGCCGATGACCAGCGACACGCGGTTGTCGTGGCTCGGGGATCGGATCCCGGTGCCGATCCAACGCAACGTGATCAGCGTGGGCGACGTGCTGATGGCTGTCGCGATCTGCCTGTGGGTCGCCGACGGCGTCGGTTCGTGGTGGAACGACCGACGTTCAGCCGGCCCCGTGCACGGCGAGCATGGCAGCGGCCCTGGATGCGAGGTCGTCGGAGACAGCGAGTAGCCGGACTTGGGTGAGGATCGAGTCGGTCGGCTCGCCTCGGGCGAGTCCACGGTGGACCTCCACGGCGAGGTCTGGCGCCGGGGCCGACGGCAGCGCACCGGGTGCGGCGATCAAGGCCTTGCAGCCGAGCTGTGAGAGCAGCGTCGGCCAGCCGGCGACGCCGACATCGGCGGGCATGCGCGCTCCACCGAGGGCGCAGGACCAGAGCAGCACCGTGCTGGCGACGCGGGCGGATCGAGCGAGCTCGTATCCGTAGAGTGGGCCGTCGGCACACTCGAGTGTCGACAGCATCGGGTTGTCGCGACGCAGATGCCCGTGTGCGCCGACGTGCACGAGATCGTCTGCAGCAAGGGCGGCGAGGATGTCCGCGCTCGTGACTGCCGAGCCGCGCAGCGTCGTCGCGTTCGGCCACACCTGGCTGAGCAGTTCGACCTCCCGTGACGACCCCTCGACCCCGGTCGCGGCGATGGTGACCCGCTGCACCTCCCGGTCCACGCGTGTCGACATCCAGTGTGCGCCCGACCAGCAGACGCGGAGTCGAGTTGTCGCCAACGACGGCAAGGCCCCGAACGACACGTCCTCGACGGCGCCGCCGACCGGGATGACGACCACGGGATCCGTTGCGGGGTCCAACGCGAGTGTGGTGTCGAGGTCGCCGGCGGCGTGCCGCCAGTCCGAGCGCCCGAGCCGCATGTTGGACGCCAGGCGGGTGGCGTCGCGCTGCAGGCGATCACGATCGATCTTGGTCACACGCGCTGCGTCGCGAGTGAGCTTGATGGTCCACGCACCCATAGGGAGGGCGACGATCCATTCGAGTTGCGTGGCGCCCAGCTCAGCTGCGAGCTCGGTGGCGGCGGGTGGCACGCGCTCTGGCTGCGTTGACGAGGCCAAACGGGCGCGGCCGACGAGCTCCGCCTCGAGTGCGGACTCCTCGTCGTCGAGCAGAGCGTCGTCGGCATCGGGGTCGTGGCCGGCCTCCCGGCGGCGTAACCAGACGGCGCGAAGCGCGGCCGCCGTCTGAAGCAGCCGCTCGTCGTGCGACGGTGACGACAGCCGGCGCAACCGTTCGAGCCATCGGATCGCGCCCTCGGCGTCGCCGCGATCGAGCAGCGGGGCGAGTGCCACCCTCGTGAGCAGGCGGGTCGACGCCCCCCAGTCACCCCGCAGCTCGTACACCGATCCCATCGCGCGCCGGGCCTCGTGCTCCTCCCACGCCGCCTCGAGGCGACGGTCGTCGAACGTGCCGGCCTTCGCGCGGTGGGCGAGCGCGGCGGCGACGTGATGATGCACGTCGGATCGGGTCGAGTCACGTCGGTCGTGCTCGGCGCGTCGGAACAGTCGTTCGGCTTCCTCGCGACGTCCCGCCAGCAGGGCGATCTCGCCGGCGGCGATCATGCCGTCGACGCGGACCGATCGCCACGAATGCGCCTCGACGCTCGCGAGCGCGCCGGACATGGCGTCGAGCGTGGCCTGCGCGGCGTGTACACGTTCGGCGTCGCCGAGCTGTTCGACGATCTCGCGGCGGGCTGCGATCTCGATACCCGCCGCCGCGCCGCACAACGACAGCCGACCCTGCGCCGCCA
>DASUEW010000775.1:0-2065 GCA_036274875.1 Ilumatobacteraceae bacterium | reverse complement strand
CTACGACGCACAGCTCCTGTGGGATCCGACCGCCAGCCCATCCAGCGTGCACGGTGTCACCACCATCATCGGAGGCAACTGCGGGTTCACGCTGGCGCCGTTGGTGCCGGGCGACGGCGACTATCTGCGCAAGATGATGGCCAAGGTGGAGGGCATGCCACTGGCGGCGCTCGAGCACGGCGCCGACTGGTCGTGGGAGACGTTCGCCGACTACCTCGGCCGGCTCGACGGCCGCATCTCGGTCAATGCAGGGTTCCTCGTCGGTCACTGCGCGATCCGCCGCTACGTGATGGGCGGCGAGGCCGTCGGCAACGCCGCAGCCCCCGCGCAGGTGACCGCGATGCGCGCCGAGCTCAGCGCTGCCATCACGGCTGGGGCGCTGGGCTTCTCGTTCACCAACTCCACGTCGCACTCCGACGGTGAGGGTGAGCCGGTTGCCAGCCGGTGGGCCACCCCCGACGAGCTCATCGCCCTCTGCGAGGAGACCGGCCGGCACGAGGGCACCACGCTCGAGGGGATCGTGCCGGGCTGCCTCGACCGATTCGCGGACGACGAGATCGAGCTGCTTGCCCAGATGAGTGCCGCGGCCAACCGGCCGATGAACTGGAACGTGCTGACCGTCGACGCACGCGAGCCCGACCGTGTGCCCCGTCAGATGCGGGCGTTCGACCGGGCGGCCGAGATCGGCGGCCGGGTGGTGGCGCTGACGATGCCGGTGCAGGTGCCCATGAACATGAGCCTGCTCACGTTCTGCGGGCTGTGGTTGATCCCGGGTTGGCAGTCGGTCCTCGGTGCGCCGGTCCCGGAACGGATCGAACGGCTGCTCGACGCCGACACACGGGTGCGGCTGCTCGAGAACAGCAAGTCACCGGAAGCCGGCGTGTTCCGCCGCCTCGCCGATTGGGGCGACTACGTCGTCGGCGACACCTACGCCACGGCCAACGAAGGTCTGAAGGGCCGTGTCGTGCGCGACATCGCTGCCGAGCGCTCCCGTTCATGCTTCGGAACGTTCCTCGACATCTCGATCGCCGACGACCTGCGCACCGTGTGGTGGCCGACGGCGCAGGACGACGACGACGAGTCGTGGCGCATGCGCGCCGAGCTGTGGAACGACCCGCGGGCGATGATCGGAGGGTCCGACGCCGGCGCCCACCTCGACCGGATGTGCGGGGCGCCCTACCCGACCCGGTTCCTCGCCGACTGCATCCGTGGCCGCAAGTTGGTGGCGGTCGAGCAGGCGATCCGGATGATGACGTCGGTGCCGGCGTCGCTGTTCGGCCTTCGTGATCGGGGCGTGCTGCGGCCGGGCGCCCATGCCGACATCGTGATCTTCGACCCAGCCACCGTTGGTTCCGACGATGCCACGCTGGTCGCGGATCTGCCCGGCGATTCGGCGCGGCTGACCGCCGGTTCGCGCGGCGTCGATCGGGTCCTGGTCAACGGCGTGGCGATCGTCGAGCACTGCCGGGCAACCGGCTCGGTGCCGGGCACGGTCTTGCGTTCGGGTCGCGACACCTACACCGTTGCCGCGGCCGGTTGACGGTCAGCCCGCGATCGTGAACCGGTCGTCGTTCCGCCATCTGCTCAGCCCGGGTCGTATCGGGGCCCTCGAGCTGTCGAACCGGGTGCTGTTGCCGGCGATGGACATGAACCTGTGCGACGACGGGATGATCACTGCCGGCGAGATCGCGCACTACACGGCGCGCGCCGCCGGGGGAACGGCGATGGTCATCACTGGCTCGGGTGCGGTGGCGTTCCCGGTTGGTGCCGCCTCTTGCCATCAGCCAGGCCTGTCCGACGATCGTTTCGTCCCCGGCCTGTCCGCTCTCGGCGATTCGGTGCACGGCGCGGGTGGCCGGCTGTGCATCCAACTGTGCCACCACGGCAAGGTGGCCGGCGTCGACACCGCCGATGGCCGGCCGTTGCTGGTCCCATCGACGCCGGTGCCCGGCTTCGCGCTCGACGCGCTCGTCGACAATCCGGCGCCCGAACTGCTCCGCCTGGCGACGGCCACCCAGGGCAAGTCACCGACCTACCGCGTCGCCGACGAGGACGACCTCGCCTG
>DASUEW010000774.1:0-6848 GCA_036274875.1 Ilumatobacteraceae bacterium | reverse complement strand
GATGAGCGCGTTCATCGCCGCCGGTCTCGTCGACCACCTGCACGTCGTGCTGGTGCCGATCGTGCTCGGCCGCGGTGTTCGGCTGTGGGACGGCCTGGAGGCGTTGGAGCAGCAGTACGACGTGGAGGTGGTCTCGACGCCCAGTGGTGTCACCCACCTGACATTCACCCGATGACGTCACGGCTCGACTGGGTGTGAACACTGCGCCAGCCCGTCGGCGAGTCCACGTGACCACCCGAGGGCGACGGACGAAGCCCGGACACTTGACCGGCGGCGGTGGCGGTCGGGTGTCCGGATGGAGGAACTAGGCCGCCGGGAACTGGTCGGGGAACTGGGTGATGATCCCGTCGGCGAGGGTGTCGGCCATCTCGAGGATGTGGGTGGTGATGTGGCCGTACTCGGCGACGCTGGCCTCGAAGTCGCCGGTCAGCTGGGTGGTGGCCTCGTCCAGGGTCTGGTCGAGGTGGCCGCGCATCATGTCCTGCAGCGTGGCGACTGGCCATGCCGGGTTGGCACCGGCGAGGAACCCTGCGATCTCATCGCCGTTGGCGTACCAGGCGGCGCGGCGGTCCTCGACCTGGGCGTTGTCGCCGGCTTTGGCCGCGGCGATCAGCTCGCCGGCGGTCAGGATGTGATCACGGAGCAGCGCCTCGAGCTGGGCGCCGGCGTCGTCGCCGTAGAACTCGGCGATGGCATCGCCGATATCGGTCTGGTTCTGCAGCAGTCGTGCCGCGGTTGCGTCGGTGTCAGGAAGGTCGGCGACGGCGCTGACGATGAACAGCCGCGTCCACGCCACATGATCGGCCCACAGCACCCGCATGTCCCGGCGGAACTCGACCGGGTCGACCTCGGCCGACCCAACGCTATCGCAATTAAAAGTTGATTTTAGAACGGCGACGTGGACAGGAATGTTGCCGCGTCACTCTTGCGCAGCCCGAAGACCGCCGAGCCACCCGGGTCCACTATCGGCCCTTCACGGCGTGCCGGTTGACGTCGAGGCGGACGCAGCAGTTGCCCTCTGACGGCTCCAGTCTCGCGTCGAGCACGTCGTTGCCAACGGT
This sequence comes from Ilumatobacteraceae bacterium, assembly GCA_036274875.1. Classification (GTDB taxonomy): domain Bacteria; phylum Actinomycetota; class Acidimicrobiia; order Acidimicrobiales; family Ilumatobacteraceae; genus JALOLG01. The sequence goes on along the minus strand of DASUEW010000774.1, from coordinate 5,787 downwards.
CTCGGCCATCGCGCTCAACAGGTCGTGGTTCATGCCGCACACCAATTCGCGTTGTTCGTCGACCAGAGCGTGGAATGGGCAATTGGCGAGCGTCACCTCCCCGTCGTGCCGGCGGGGTTCGTATCCCTGGTCATCAAGCACAGAGATCGCGGCGCCGACGAGGTCGCGCCGACTCGGCCGCTTCCCGGCCATCTCCCGCGCCCGTCTGCCGAGTTCGCGCCCGCGCTCGGTGGCGGCCCGAGTCAGGGCCTCACCGACGGGAATGTCGGTGTGCGTTGCTACGTTCACCGCCGCGGCCAGGAGGCGGGCCGCGAGGTCGTACTGGCGGGCGGGGAGGCTCACCGACACCTCGCCCTCGGCGCGTCGATACAGCTTCGCGGGCCGCCCCGCGCCGGGTCCTTGACGGTCGTTGCGCCGGCGGAACTCGGTGGTGAGCAGCCCGTCGGCGACGAGCCGTTCGAGATGGAACGCCGCAACCGACCGGGCCACGCCCATCGCAGCCGCGGCCTCGTCCTTGCTGACGGGGTCGCCGCGATTGACGACGAACCGGTACAGGGCCCGTCGCTGCGGTTCCGCCAGCGAGGCCACACCAGCGATGCGTTCCCCGAGATCGTCAACTGCCATGGTCGAGATACCTCACTCGGTCAGTCCGTTGGTCGAGGTCGACGACGTTGCCGCGACGAACTCGGCGAGACGAGTGAGCGCGCCCAGCCCCCGCGAGACGGTCCCGTCCGGCAACACCAGAGTAGGGGTGATGGGCCGAGGAAGCGCTTCGAACTCGTCCTGCCACCGGCGCGCGACGACGTCGTCGCGGCCATCGGCGCCCAGGCGACCCAGCACAGCGGGTTCGCCGACGTTGCGGCCTTCGGCCCACACAGCGACGAAGAGCCGGCGCCGCAGCCGGTCAGCGTCGTCACCCGCCGCCGCGAACGCCGCTGATGAGGCGGCGGTGTTCGAACGGACCGGCGGCACCGCGAGGTGGAGACGAACATCGTCAGCACTGAGCTCGAGGATCGTGGCCACCTCGGCCGCGAGCATTGCGGCGGTGGCGCCCTCGACGGCCTCACCGCCCTTGGGGATCGAAGTGTCGTGCTGGATCGCTCGCCAATCGATCTCGTAGGCGCCCGCGGCGAGGAGCACGTCGGCCCTGACGCTCGCCAGCGCCGAGAACGGGCAGTTGAAATCGCCGTAGATCTTCAGCCGGGTCATGGGTGCCTCTCGGTTCTAAATCAATTCCTACTTGACGATACAACGAAAAGGGGATAACGTCAAGAATTGTTGTCGATAGAAGGAGACCCCATGACCATGACCAACGACCGACTCACCCTGACGCACCGTCCCCTCGTGGCCGAACGGCGGCCCAGCCTCCAGGATCCCGCATACCAGGCATTCTGGCTGTTGCGGATCGGCTTCGTCGTCGCCCCGATCCTGTTCGGGCTCGACAAGTTCCTCGACTGGCTCGTCGACTGGGAGCGCTACCTCGCCCCCGAGATCAACGACCTCATCCCCGGTAACGCCCATCAAGCGATGCTCGCCATCGGTGTCGTCGAGATCGTCGCCGGCCTGGTGGTCGCGATCCGCCCCCGCTTCGGTGGCTATCTGGTCGCCGCCTGGTTGGGCGGCATCATCGTCAACCTCTTGCTGATCGCGGACTATTACGACATCGCGCTGCGCGACTTCGGGCTGTTGCTCGCGGCGCTGACATTGGCCCGCCTCGCCACGGCATTCCCCGCCCGGCAGCGGGCGTGACCCCTGTGACAGGAGTATCGCAATGACCGTTGACCAGACCCTCGTCATCATCGGAGCCAGCCTGGCCGGCGCCAAGACCGCTGAAGGCGCCCGCGCCGCAGGCTTCGAGGGTCGCGTCATCCTCGTCGGCGACGAGCAGCAACCTCCCTATGAACGACCCCCGCTCTCCAAGGCGGTGCTACGCGGCGAGGCCGCGCCCGAGACGACAAGCGTCCACGACGAAACCTTCTACGCCGACCACGACGTCGAGCTGCGCTCGGGCCGGACCGTCGAAGCCGTCGATCCCCATCGCCACCAGGTTCGTCTCGACGGTGGCGAGGTCGTGTCGTTCACGACAGCTGTCCTGGCGACCGGCGCTGCGCCTCGGCGACTCGACATCCCCGGCGCTGACCTCAGCGGCATCTACTACCTCCGAGAGCTCGGCGACGCCCGCCGGCTCGGCGACGCCATCCGCGGCGCCCGCCGCGTTGCGGTGATCGGCGCCGGCTGGATCGGCTCGGAGGTCGCGGCCTCCGCTCGTCAGATGGGTGCCGACGTCGTTCTCATCGATCCGTCTCCAGTTCCGCTGCACCGCGTCCTGGGAGACGACATCGGCGAGGTGTTCCGCCGCCTGCACGCCGACAACGGCGTCACCCTACGACTGCGCACCGGAGTGGCCGAGCTACGTGGGAAGGCAAGCGTCGAGCAGGTGGTACTGACCGATGGTCGTGTCGAAGATGCCGACGTGGTCGTCGTCGGCGTCGGCGTCACACCGCGGGTCGAGCTGGCCGCCACGGCCGGCCTGAAGGTCGACAACGGGATCGTCGTCGACGAGTTCTTGGAAACGAGCGTTCCCGGCGTGTACGCCGCAGGTGACGTCGCCTCCGCCTGGCACCCGCATTACGGTCACCACCTCCGAGTCGAGCACTGGTCCAACGCACTCAACCAGGGCATGGCCGCCGGGACCAACGCCGCCGGGCGCCGCGAGGGTTACACCCGACTCCCCTACTTCTTCTCCGACCAGTACGACCTCGGCATGGAATACGTCGGCTACAGCGACCCCAGTGACGCGGTCGTCGTCCGTGGCAGCCTCGCTGACCGCGAGTTCATCGCCTTCTGGCACCGCGACGGCATCGTCACCGCAGCCATGCACGCCAACGTCTGGGATGTCGTCGAAGATCTGAAGGCCATCGTGGCGAGCGGGCGCGCGCTGCAACCGAGCCGGCTTGCCGACCCCGCCGTCGCGCTCACTGAGCTCACATGACGTCGCCAACAACGAGACCGATGGTTCGCCGCTGACCTCGACGCCCGGCTCGGCGGCGTGGCGGGGCCGCCACCAAGGTCCGAGCCGAGCCCACCAGCGACTTCGCGGGGATGCACGCCGAGGTCGACCACCTGGGTCAGTGGCCCAGAACAGCGACCAAGAAGTCGGACGATGCGCTGAAGGGGCGCAGATCCCAGGTCGACAACCTCAGCTCGTCGCGCAGGCCGGCCTTGGCGACATCCGCGAAGAAGTCGTCGAAGTCGTACCCCCGCCCGGCACCGAAGCCGACCGCGACGCGACCGTCCGGGCCGAGGTGCGCAGCGAGCCGCTTCACGACCTCGCTGCGGGTGGTCGGATCGAGAAACGGCATGACGTTGCCAGCGGAGACGATCACATCGAACCCGTCCGAGATACCGACGGATGCGAGGTCGAGCTCCGCCAGGTCGGCGGTGATCCACGTCGAGTCGGGATGATCGCGATCGGCGGCAGCGATCAGATCGGCGTCGATGTCGACACCGACCACATGGTGGCCGAGTGCTGCCAGGCGGCCGCCCACCCGGCCCGGTCCGCAGCCCGCGTCGAGTATGCGCGCCTGGCGCGGGGCCAGCGCGTCGACGAACCGGGCCTCGCCGTCGAGATCGTGGCCGTCCGCGGCCATCGAGCGGAACCGTTCGATGTACCACGCCGAATGACCCGGGTTCTGCTCGATCATCCGCAACCAGCCGTTGTCGCTCACACCGTGACCGTACCGAGACGGGAGTCGGCAACACCCGCTTCCACTGCAACATTGGTCGGTGGATCAGTGGGTCTCACTGCTCGAAGCTCAGGGCGGCGCGAGACCCCGCAAGTCCAGGACGGTTCGTTCTTCACCGCCGCTGTCGCCGCCCATTAGGTTTGACATCGATACCCGGTCCCATCGTCCCGCTGCGCATACCGAGGTGAGAGCTCTCCATGAGCACCGACGTGTCGTTCCGTGTCGCCGAGCACGTCCAAGAAGCTCTGGCCGCGGGCCGGGCTGTGGTCGCTCTCGAATCGACCATCTTCACCCACGGCCTGCCCCGCCCGCGCAACGTCGAGGTTGCGCTGCACGGTGAGGACATCGTGCGAGCCGGCGGCGCCGTGCCAGCCACGATCGGCGTGGTCCACGGTCGACCGATCGTCGGCTTGTCGGTGGCGGAGATTCACGAGCTCGCCTACGACGACGACGTCACCAAGGCCTCGGTCCGTGACCTCGCCTACGCCGCGGTCACCAGGAGAAACGCCGGCACCACGATCGCGGCCACCGCACTGCTGGCCCACAAGGCCGGCATCGAGGTGTTCTCCACCGGCGGTCTCGGCGGGGTCCACCACGGCGCCTCCGAATCCTTCGACGAGTCCGCCGACATGTTCTCGCTCGCCCAGATCCCGATCGTCCTGATCAGCTCGGGGGCCAAGGCGATCCTCGACATTCGCGCCACCCTGGAACGGTTCGAGACCCTCAGCGTCCCCGTTGTCGGCTACCGGACGAACCGCTACCCCGGCTTCTACGTGGCCGACTCCGACTACACCCTGACAGCCCGCGTCGACCGCCCCGCCGACATCGCCACCATGATGACGGTCCAGAAAGACCTCGGCGTGCGCAGCGCGGTGCTGGTCGCCAACCCGGTGCCGCTGGCGGACCAGCTGGATCCGCAGGAGCTCGACGGTGTCCTTGAGCGGGCCTGGGCCGCGGCCGAAGCGAAGGGCATCCAGGGCCAGGCGTCCACCCCGTTCCTGCTCGACTTCATCCGGGTCGCGACCGATGGCCGGAGCCTCGACGCAAACGTCGCGCTCTACAACAACAACATTCGCCTGGCGGTCGAGATCGCAACGGAGTTGGCGGGGAGGCGCTCGCCGTGATCGGCGTCATCGGCGATGTCGTCCAGGATGTCGTCGTGTGGCAGCTCGAGTCCGTCCGTCACGCCACCGACACCCAGTCGGAGGTACGGACGCAGCGCGGCGGGTCTGCGGCCAATGTCGCCGCGTTCGCCGCACCGCGCTACCCCACCCGCTTCATCGGCTGCGTCGGTGACGACCTTGGGGGCTGGGTTCTGACCCAAGAACTCCAGCAGCGGGGCGTGGACGTCAGGCTGCAAGTGCGCGGAAACACGGGGACGATCGTCGTGCTCATCGATCGATCCGGTGAGCGCTTGATGTTTCCCAGCCGAGGTGCCTGCACGATGCTGGAGGCCATCGACCCGTCATGGCTGGACGACCTGGAGATCCTGCACATCACCGCCTATTCCTTCGACGGGGGAAGCACCCCACAGACCGTGCGGGATGCGCTCGCCGAACACCGTCGCCGGGGAGGCAGAGTCTCCATGGACGTCTCCTCGATCGGCATGATCGAGCACTTCGGCCTCACCACCTTCTTGGAGCTCATGGACGAGTGCCGACCCGACCTCATCTCCGCCAACAGAGACGAGAGCCGCCACCTCGGCCTTTGCGACGCCGACACCCCGGGGCACAATCTGGCTCGGTTCGGCGCCGCGGTCCTGCTCGCGCGGCAGGGCAAGGACGCCACCAACGTGTTTCGCGGCGGGCGGCACCACGCGACCGTCCCGGTCGCACCGGTCGAGGAGGTGAGGGACCTGACCGGGGCCGGTGACGCGTTCAATGCCGGCTTTCTCGCGTCCTATCTGACCAGCGGCGGCAACCTCGTCAAGAGTTGCCTGGCTGGGCACGCGCTGTCAGCACGCGTCCTGCAGTGTCCCGGCGCCTCAGAACCCCCGCTCGTGGCCGTGACTTCAGCTTCATCGACGTCGCCGGCGAACGCT
>DASUEW010000773.1:0-2442 GCA_036274875.1 Ilumatobacteraceae bacterium | reverse complement strand
CAGCCCGGCGACGGCGCCGGAGGGTGGTGGGGACGGCTCGCTGTTCTTCGAGAACTGGCCCGCCTACATCGATCCGACCGAAGACGGCGCGACCGGCACGGTCGACCGCTTCACAGCGGCGACCGGTATCGGCATGCGCTACACCGAGGCGTACAACGACAACAACACGTACTTCGCGACCATCCAGCCGGTGCTCGGCCGCGGTGACACGATCGAGCCCGACATCATCGCCCCGACGAGCTGGATGGCGGGTCGCCTGATCAACCTCGGTTGGGTCGATTCGCTCCCCCTCGACCAGATCCCGAACGCAGCCAACCTGCGGCCCGATCTCCAGATGCCGGCCTGGGACCCAACGGGCGAGTTCTCGTTACCGTGGCAGACCGGATTCGCCGGCATCGCCTACAACATCGACGTCACCGGGCGGGAGCTGGCCAGTGTCGAGGATCTGTTCGACCCTGAGTTCGCCGGAAAGATCGGGATGAACACCGAGATGCGCGACACGATCGGGCTTATCCTGCTCGGCCTCGGCGTCGACATCACGACCATCGCCACGTTCGACGACGCCGCCGCCGCGTTCGACAAACTGGAGGCCGCCAAGAACGACGGACAGATCCGGTCGTTCCACGGCAACGACTACTTCGACGACCTGTCGACGGGCAACTTCGCGGCCTGCGTCGGCTGGTCCGGAGACGTTGCCCAGCTCCAGCTCGACAACCCGGCGGTGCGGTTCTCGTTCCCGGAGGAGGGCGTGACGAGCTGGGCCGACACGATGGTGATGCCGAAGGGGGCGACCAACCGCGACGCCGCCGCAGCGTGGATGAACTTCGTCTACGACCCGGTGGAAGCAGCCCAGATCACGGCCTGGGTGCAGTACGTGTCACCGGTCGCCGGTGTTCGCGAGGAGCTCGAGAAGATCGATCCCGACCTGGCGAACAACCCGTTGGTGTTCCCCGACGAAGCGACGCTGGCGAAGGCGAAGGGCTTCGCCAACCTCAGCGACGAGGTCGAGGCCGAGTTCGACGCCGCTTTCTCGCGCATCGTCGGGGCCTGACCAGGGACGCCCGATCAATCGAACTGATCGAGAATGACCAGTCCGCAAGCCACCGCCGGGCGGCGCCGTCCCGAACTCGTCGGACTCGGGACGTTGCTGGCGGCTGGTGCCCTGCTGGTGGCCGTCGGAGCGCGCTGGGTGAGCGGGCCGCTGATGCCGCTGGCACTCGTGTTCGTACTGGCCTCGATCGTCGTACTCGTGGTCGCCGCCGTTACGGGTGGTCCGGAGATCCGCCGCCGTCTGGCGCCGTACGGGCTCCTGAAGCCGGGCATGTTGTGGTTGGCTCTGTTCTACCTGGCGCCACTCGTGACGTTGTTGAAACAATCGCTGTCGACGCTGCCGACCCGGTTCGCCGTCGAGGCCGAGCTCGACTGGAACCTGGACAACTACCGCGACGCCTTCTCCGACTTCGGGCCGCAGTTCACCAGGGCCTTCGCCTACGCCGGGATCGCGACCGTCCTGACGATCGCGATCGGGTACCCGCTGGCCTACGTAATCGCGTTCCGCGGCGGGCAGTATCGCAACCTACTGCTCGGCTTGGTCGTGATCCCGTTCTTCACGTCGTACCTGATACGCACGATCGCCTGGCAGAGCCTGCTGGCCGATTCCGGGCCGGTGGTCGGCGTGCTCGAAACGATCCAGCTGTCGAATCTGCTCGAGGCCTTGAACATCATGGACAATGGACGGATCGTGAACACGCCCGCGGCCGTGATCGGTGGCCTCACATACAACTTCCTGCCGTTCATGGCGCTGCCGATATACGTCAGCCTCGAGAAGGTCGACCCGCGTCTCGTCGACGCGGCCAAGGACCTCTACTCCACGTCGACGGCGGCGTTCCGCAAGGTCGTCGTCCCGCTCTCGTTGCCCGGCGTCTTTGCGGGGACGCTCCTCACGTTCATCCCGGCCGCCGGTGACTTCGTCAACGCTGCGTACCTCGGCAGCCCACAGACGACGATGATCGGTAACTCGATCCAGGACCAGTTCCTCGTGCAGAACAACACCCCATTGGCGTCGGCCATGTCGTTCGTGCTGATGGCGATCATCACCGTCTTCGTCCTGATCTACAGCCGCTTCTTCGGAACAGAGGACCTGGCGTGAGGTTCGGCGAACGTCGAAGCGCAGCGGAGACGGAGAGCTCGGCAGGCGGTCCGAAGGCTCGCCGATCATGGAAGGACTCGGCGTGAGCGTGCCGAGTTCGCGGGGCGGGCGGGTGGCGCGGTGGGCGCTCAACGCGTACGCCGGGTTGGCATTGCTGTACCTCTTCGTGCCGATCGCCTGGATCGTGGTGTTCTCGTTCAACCAGCCGAACGGGAACTACAACATCCTGTGGCAGCGTTTCACGCTCGACAACTGGGGTGATCCGTTCAGCAACGAGGCGCTCACCGACGCGT
>DASUEW010000772.1:0-9412 GCA_036274875.1 Ilumatobacteraceae bacterium | reverse complement strand
TGCCAGGAGCAACAGCGTGCGGGTCTTCATCGGACGCCGAGGATACGGGCCGCGGGGAACGGAGGCGGGGGCACGGGTACCATCGGCTGTCGTGGTGCTACGGCGGGAGGCTGTCCGGTCGATGGGGCTCCGCTCGCTGCTGATCATCACGTTGCTGGTGGGCGCCGGGTGCGGATCGAACACCGGCTACGACGACGATGACGACGCCGCAGCGAGCCAGACGGCGGACCCGACGGTGACGACGTCCCGCGAGCAGTCCGAGGTCCCAGCGGCGCTGCGGTTCCGGGCACCGCTCGTCGGCGGTGGTGAGATCGACATGTCGACGCTCGCCGGCAAGCCGGTCGTGATGTGGTTCTGGGCCCCATATTGAAGCACGTGCAACCGAGAAGCCCCCTCGGTCGAGGAGGCAGCGCAGCGGTGGGAGGGCCAAGCGGAGTTCGTCGGCGTGGCGTGGACGGGCTCCGACACCGAGTTCCAGGCGTTCATCGACCGGCACGGTCTGACGTTCACGCAGCTGAGTGACGACGCCGGTGCCGTCTACGACCGCTTCGAAGTACCGCTCCAGCCGGCGGTGGTCGTGGTGCGGCCCGACGGACACGTCGAGACGTTGTTCGGCGCCGTTGACGAAGCACGTCTCGACCAGCTCGTCGGCGATGCCCTCGCCTGATCGCCGAGCGGCTCGATTTCCGGTATCTCGCGCGCGTCAGCCCGCCGAGCAGTTGGCGACGCGTTCGTCGTACTCCGGGTCGTCGAACACCTGGTACCAGTTGCGGCCCTCGAAGCACTCGGGCTTCGTGTACACGATCGGCAGGTCGAACTCCTGGAGCTCGCCGGACTCGACGAGCGCGAGGAAGCACGGACGGGCGCTGTCGATGAGCTCGAAGAACGCTTCATCGGTCATCGCGAAGTTGTCCCAGTAGGCCTCGGCGACGCCGCACTCGGGGTGCAGCATCTCGACGGGCGCCGACGCGGGGTCGGCATCCCCTGCGCTCACGACCTCCTGGAAGCAGGCGCTCGCCTCGTTCGCGTCGGCGGTCTCCCAACAACGCGCGAACGGATCTTCGGGCTGCGTGTCGGAAGGCACGGTTTCGTCAGGGACCGTGTCGTCGACGAGCAGATCGTCCACGACCGGATCGTCGAGGAGCGGATCATCGAGGAACGGATCGTCGAGGAACGGATCCTCGCCGCCGAACATGTCGTCGAAGAACGAGTCGGCCGCTGCCGTGCTGGCTTCGATCAGATCGTCGAGCTCGGAGCGATCGAGGGCTCGGGCGACGGCCAACAACTGGTCGAAGAGCGTGCCGATCGGGCTCACGTACCATGAACCGTCGGTGCGCACGAGGGTCACGCCGGGCTGCTCGTAGTCGGCGAAGGCCTCGGTGAGCACATCGATCAGATCCCGCACCGGACCCTCCGACAACATGTCGTCCAGTTCCTCGAACTCCTGACCGGTGAGCTGGTCGTCGAGCTCGCAGGAGTTGAGCTCCTCACCCTCGGCGACGACGTTGAAGCACCCGTCGGAGTACTCGACCTCGAACGCGCTGCCGTCGACCGAGCCTTCGACGACCAGCAGGTCGATCGAGGCGTGGCGGCGCGCCCCGTCGCCGGTGACGGTGTACTCGGCCTGGGTGATGTCGAGCTCGATCGGCGCCTCGTCGAGCGCCGATTGGGCGTCGTCGATGAAAAGGGGTGCGTAGCGCTGGAGTGCGGCGGCGTCGCCCGGGTTGAGAGCGGCGATGATGGCGCTGAGGTCGAGTTGCTCGATGCCGTCGAGCAACTCGTCGAGCGCATCTTCCGGCTGTGCTCCGCCGGACGGTTCGATCCCGGTCTCGGGAATGTCGGGAATCGGATCGAGGTCAGCGCGTGCGAGCTCGGCGACGGTGTGGAACACGCTGAGGTACCAGCGGCCGTCGACCTCGACGGCCGTGAGCGGCATCTCGAGCTCGGTGGTCTCGCTCTCGTCGAGCTCGGAGAGATTGGCCTCGGCGTCGCTCACGTTGTCGAGGATCAGGTCGCCGATCGGCAACGTCTCGCCGTCGACCTCGGCGTTGATCTCGCCGCGCAGCTCGAGGTTCGTGATGTCGGCGACGTTCGTCTCGCGGACCTCCACCGACCCGCCCGTGACGGAGAGCTCGACGCCTTCGATCTTGGCCAGATCGGCGGCTGGGCTGAGCACCTCGAGCCGCGACAGCTCCGCCACGAAGTCGATCGTCGGCTGCCTGAACAACTCGCGCTCACCCGGTAGCAGCACGTCGAGGATGCCCAGCACGTCCTCGTTCTCGATCGAGGCGAGCACCTGCTCGCCGACCTCTTGTGCGCTTGCCGCTCCCCCGACGTTGCCTCCGGTGATCTGCACCGCCGCGAACGTGGCCGCGCCGCCGACGGCGAGCACGGTCACGACGGCCGCGACGAGGACGCCCTTGCGCCGCCGCGACGGCGACGCCGCAGCCGTGTCGGACGACGGAGTCGGCGGCGGCGGCCCCGCCGGCACGCTCATCGACGGAGGGCGGGTGACGTCCGGCTCGTTCGGTGGCAGGTACGGGCCGGACGGCGCGGGCGGAGGCGGCGGCAATCCGCCCTCGGAAGGCGTCGGAGGCGGTGGTGTCCTGTCGCCTGGTGCCATCCAGTCGGAATCGTCGCTCATGGTGCTCGAAGGCTACCGACGGCGCGTGTGCGACGAGCCGCGCACGCAGGAGTTCTGGAACACGTCAAGGGCGGTGGCGTCATCGGCACGGGCGGTGGTGTCATCGGCACGGGCATCCCGTCATTGCAGGGCGTTAGCGTTGTTGACGATGCGGGTTGCGATCACGGGTGCGAGCGGTCTGATCGGGAGTGCGTTGCGCGACCGCCTCGGCAGGCAGGGCCATGACGTCGTGCCGCTCGTCCGGCGCGCCGCCACTCGTGGCGAGATCAGCTGGGACCCGGCGCTCGGCATCCTCGATCCGGCCGACCTCGCGGGCGTCGATGCCGTGGTCAACCTCGCGGGCGCTGGTATCGCCGGCCACCGATGGACCGACTCCTACAAGCGTCAGATCCTAGAGAGCCGCACTCGCGCCACCGGCTTGATCTCCGAGGCGATGGCCAGTGCCGACAACGGTCCGCGGGTGCTCCTTTCGGGATCGGGCGTCGACTTCTACGGCGATCAGGACGACGAGGCGGTCGATGAGTCGTCACCCGCCGGCACCGGCTTCCTGGCCGAGGTCTGCACGGCATGGGAGGCGAGCACCGCCGCGGCCGAAGCGGCGGGTGTGCGCGTCGCCCATCTGCGCACCAGCATGGTGCTGTCGGCGCGGGGCGGAGCGCTCCGCAAGATGCTGCCGCTGTTCAAACTCGGGCTCGGGGGCCGTACGGGCAGCGGCAGGCAATGGGTGAGCTGGATCTCGATCGAGGACGAGATCGGGGCTATCGAGCACCTACTGAACAGCGACGCGTCGGGGCCGGTGAACCTCGCCTCACCCAACCCGGTGACGAACTCCGACTTCGCGCGCACACTCGGTCACGTTCTGAAGCGCCCGGCCATCGTGCCGCTACCGCCGTTCGCGCCCAAGCTGGTGCTCGGGCGCGAGCTCGTCGACACGCTGCTCGTCGAGGGCAAACGGGTGTTGCCGCGAGTGCTCGAAGTCGACGGCTACGTGTTCGCGCACCCGACTCTGGAGCGCGCGCTGCGAGCGGTGCTCGATCGCTGATCGGCCGCCCGGTGGGGACGAGCCGGTCAGGCCTTGACGAGCTGCACGTCGAGTTCGATCGCAACCTTGTCAGGCCTTGACGAGCTGCACGTCGAGTTCGACCGCAACCTTGTCGCCGACGAGCACGCCACCCGTCTCGAGCGGAGCGTTCCACTCCACTCCGAAGTCCCTGCGGTTGATGGTGGTCGAAGCAGTGAACCCGGCGCGTGTGCCGCCCCAGGGATCCTGGCCTACGCCGGCGAATTCGAGCTCGAAGTCGACCGGAAGGGTGGTGCCCTTGATCGTCAGGTCGGCATGCATCACGTAGTCGTCGCCGTCGGCCTCGAAGCCGGTGGAGCGGAGCGTCATCGTCGGATGGTTCTCGACGTCGAAGAAGTCGTTGGTGCGAAGGTGACTGTCGCGCCCTTCCTCTCCGGTGGTGACCGACGCCATCTGCACCTCTGCGAACACGGTCGAGTTCTGGGGCGGGTCGGCGACCTCGATCGAAGCGGTGAAGTCGGTGAAGCGGCCGCGCACCTTGCTGAGCATCATGTGGCGGGCGACGAATCCGATCGTGCTGTGCGGTGCGTCGATGGTCCAGGTACCTGGGGTGAGCTGATCGAGTGACATGGGGGAACCTTTCTGATGTCGAACAAGTGGTGGGACCGAAGTCCCGCTTCCGACAGAAGCCTAAGGGACTTTAGTTGCTATCACAACTTTTGTGCCGGTGCATAGTTGCGGCTCGTCGGATATCCTCGCTCCCATGCACAGCGTGAACGCGACCTCCACCCGCTGGCTCGACGCATCCGAGATGCGTGCTTGGCGCTCGTACGTCGAGACCGTGGGCAACCTCAGCACGGCGATCGAGAACGATCTCGCCCCGACCGGATTGACACTGGGCGACTACCAGTTGCTCGTCTACCTGTCCGAGGCACCCGACCGACGGATGCGGATGTGCGATCTCGCCGTCGCCCTGCAGCTGTCGCCGAGTGGGCTCACCCGCCGGCTCGACGGCCTCGTCAGGAACGGGTTCGTCATGCGCATCGGCTCCGACGACGACCGGCGGGTGATGTTGGCCGTGCTCACCGACAGCGGCTTCGAGGCGCTCGAGGCGGCGGCGCCGATTCACGTCGAGAGCGTTCGACGCCGGATCCTCGACCACCTCGACCCCGGTCAGATCGAAGCGATGGGCGACGTGTTCGAGGCGATCCGCGGCGCACTCGAGGACACGCCGTACTGAGCCGGCATGCCGATGACCTTCCACCGTTGAGGATCCGCTGTTGACACAGTTGCCCCGGGGATTCGGCTGCTACGTCACGAACGTCGGGATCAAGGACGACTCCGACGACTTCGTGGTCGTCGCCGCGAAGGCGACGTGCGTGGCCGACGGCGTCTTCACCAAGAGCCGCTTCGCGGGACCGAGCGTGCAGGTCAGCCGCGAGCACCTGGCCGGCGGGCGCGCGAGAGCGATCGTGATCGTGTCGAAGAACGCGAACGTCGCGACGGGTCCGGTCGGGCTCGCCAACGCGCGCGAGCTGGCGAGCGGTGTCGCCGAGCGGATCGGATGCGAGTCGGCCGACGTCGTCGTCGCCTCGACCGGAGTCATCGGCCGTCCGTATCCCATGGACCGCGTTCGCGCCGGCATCGCCGCGATCCCGATCGAGCTGCCATCGTGCACGGCCGACGACGCGGCCCGCGGCATCATGACCACCGACACCGTCGCCAAGGTCGCCGAAGCGACGATCGGCACGAGCGGCGCCAGGGTGGTCGGCATCGCCAAGGGCGTCGGGATGATCGAACCGGACATGGCGACGTTGATCACGGCGATGTTCACCGACGCCGAGATCGAACAGCCCGTGCTCTCCGCCAGCTTCCGGCGCGTGATCGACCGCACGTTCAACTGCGTGAGCGTCGACACCGACACGTCGACGAGCGACACCGCGGTCGTGCTCGCCAGCGGCGTCGCGGGCGTCGTCGATGTCGCCGAGTTCGAAACCGCTCTGCACGACGTCGCTCTGTCACTGACGAAGCAGATCGCGCGCGACGGTGAGGGCGCCGAGAAGCTGATCGAGGTCCACGTCGACGGCGCCCGCGACACGGCACAGGCGAAGCGGGTGGCGAAGGCGATCGTCAACTCGCCGCTCGTGAAGACCGCCGTTCACGGTGCCGATCCCAACTGGGGGCGGGTGGCGATGGCGATCGGCAAGTGCAGTGACGACACCGACATCGATCAGGAGCGAGTCGTAATCCGCTTCGGCGACACCGAGGTGTACCCGCGCCAACTCGACGATGCCGGTCTGGCCGCGCTGTCCGACTACATGTCGGGGACCACGGTGCTGATCCATGTCAGCCTCGCCACAGGCGACGCCGACGCCACGGTGTGGGGTTGCGACCTCACCGCCGGCTACGTCCGCATCAACGCCGACTACACGACCTGACGCGCGATCACCCCGGCGCAAGATCACCCCGGACGCGCAAGATCACCCACGGCCCGCCGTCGTGGGTGATCTTGTCCCGTCCTGATCGAGTTCAGAGAGTCTGAGGACCACCTGGAGACTCCCCGCCCGCTCTGTCTGGGTCTTCTCGGTGGTCCTCAGCGCTCTCTTCGACCGCCAAGATCAGACTAAGGGAATGTCAAGCGAATGTCAAATCTTTTTCCCTCACGACAACTTTGTGTGTGTCGAGACCCAGTTTGTGTGTGTTGACCGACGGCTGTGTCAACTGGTTGCTGCGTCCAACTGCTCACTTCGGGGGCATGCGAATGCCGCCGTCGACGCGGATCGTCTCGGCGTTCATGTAGCTGTTGGTGACGAGCTCGAGCACCATCGACGCCAGTTCGTCGGTCGAGCCGAGACGCTGCGGGAAGAGCACACCCTTTTGCAGGTTGGCCTTGAACGCCTCGCTGCCTTCGCCCTCGCCGTAGATGGGCGTGTCGATCAGCCCGGGTGCGACCGTGTTCACGCGGACGCCGATCGCCGCAAGGTCACGGGCGATCGGCAGGGTCATGCCGACTACTCCACCCTTCGACGCCGAGTACGACGCTTGACCGATCTGACCGTCGAACGCAGCGACGGACGCGACGTTGACGATCGCACCCCGCTCGCCCGACTCCATCGGCTCGGTCTGGCTCATCGCCGTCGCCGCCAGGCGGATGCAGTCGAACGATCCGATCAGGTTGATCGCGATCACCTTCTTGAAGGCGTCGAGGTTGGCAGCCGATTCGTAGGTCCCGTCCTTGCCGACGGTTCGTTGCGCCCACCCGATTCCGGCCGAGTTCACCAGCACCCGCAACGGCCCCATCGACTTCGCCATCTCGACGGCGTTGATGATGTCGTCGGTGTTGGTGACGTCGACGTGGCAGAACGCACCGCCGATCTCGTCGGCCAGCGCCGATCCCTTGTCCTCCTGCAGGTCGGCGACGACGACCTTGGCTCCCTTGGCGGCCAGCGCCCGAGCGGCCGCCGCACCGATCCCCGATGCCCCACCTGTGACGATTGCACTCGCGCCTGTGATGTCCATGTCAGCGGACGATAGGCCAACCCGTTCTGTCTGCTTCAGACGAAGCCACGGGCCCAACGAAGCAGACAGTTCCGGGCCGGCTCAATCTAGAGCGGTCGGAACTGGCCGCTGCGGGTGTCGACGAAGCGGCGGGGGGCGCGGCCCTCGAAGCCGGACGCGAACCAGCCGTTGATGTCGACCAGGACGTGTGACGGCGCGTACGTCCAGATGCACACCTTGCCGGTCGAGTCGACGGGCACCAGCACCGAGTTCGGCTCGACCGCGCCCTCCTTGATGAAGTTCACGCTCGAGGCATCCGGCGGCATCGGCGAACCGCACGGCCACACCGTGAAGAACCCCCACCCGGCCGTCTCCGCCGCCGTCACGTTCAACGCCACCGCCGACACCCCGCTGGCCGGCACACCACCGACGCCGGACACCGGCACCTGCAACGTCTGCCCCGCACCCAACTTGGCGAGCGGCGCACCCCGGCCCTCCCGCGTGTCGACGATGCGGACCGGGGAACGACCTTCGAACGATCCCGGTTCGAACCAGCCGTTGACGTCGACCAGTACGTGCGCAGCGGCGTAGGTCCAGATGCACACCTCGCCCGTCGAATCGACCGGCACCAGCACCGAGTTCGGCTCCACCGCACCCTCGCTGACGAAGTTCACGTTCGACGCGTCGAGCGGCATCGGCGAACCACACGGCCACACCGTGAAGAACCCCCACCCCGCGGTCTCCGCCGCCGTCACGTTCAACGCCACCGCCGACACGCCGGTGGCCGGCACCCCACCGTTGCCCGAGATCTTGACGCGCAGCATCTGGGCGCCGCCCAACTTGCCGAGCGGCGCACCACGGCCTTCCCGCGTGTCGACGATGCGACGAGGGGCGCTGCCACGAAACCCCGACGTGAACCAGCCGTTGACGTCGACGAGCACGTGAGAAGCCGCGTACGTCCACACGCACACGTCGCCCGACGCATCGACCGGAGCCAACACCGAGTTCGGCTCGACGGCACCCGGGGCCAGGAAGTTGACGTGTGACGCGTCGAGCGGCATCGGCGAACCACACGGCCACACCGTGAAGAATCCCCAGCCCGACGGGTCGACCGCTGTGACGTTCAACGCCACAGCTGTGACGTCCTCGCCGGGGCCACCATTGGCCGGCACGTCGCCGACGCCCGGGATCCTCACCCGCAGGAAGCGGCCGGCGCCGAGCTTGCCGGGGCCGGCGATCGCCAGCGACAGCGTCTGTGCGCGCAACCACAGCGCGAACTCGGACTGTCCGGTGTTGGTGAGGTGGACGTCGTCGGAGTACCAGCGGTCGCGGTCGGCGCCGCTGCTGGCCTGATTCCAGTCGAGCACCACGAGCTCGGGCCATCGGGCCCGCGCTGCGTACAACGCCTGGTTGGCGGCCGCGAACCCCGATGTGGTCCTGCGCTCCGACATCGTGACCCAGCCGACGCGGGTCACGCCCTTGCCGCGCAGCACGGACATGACCTGGTCGATCTTCGCCGCGAAGCCGGTCGGGTCGTTGTAGCCGAGCTCGACGATCGCGATCTCGGTGCCGTTCGGGATGGCCTGCGCGGCCTGGACGCCAGTGGTGCCGATGCAGTTGGGCGCCGTCGTACAACGCCCACCGACCGCGTCGTACACGGCAGACGCGAAGACGCCGTCGAGCAGAGCTGGAAGTTCCGACGTGTCGGCTTCCGAGATGCTCGACCCGACGGAGTCGCCGATGAACGCGAAGTCCTGCGGGGTGATCATCTCGCGGGTGATGAGGCGGATCGAGGCGATGCCGTGGGACGGGAAGCCGTACGCGCCGCGGAAGGCCAGGGCCGTCACCGTCGACGATCCGGCGGTGCCCTGCATCTGGATCCGGTTGCCCCAGTTGCCATCCCACTGGGTGGCGGGATCGCGCTCCGCCCACGCCGCGGTCAGGGTGCCGAGGCCGAACTGCGTCGCGAAGGCGTGGGCGTCGATGACGCGGGTCCAGCGGTGCAACGGGTTGGCCGGTTCGGCGTCAGCGGGATCATCGACGGCGGGGAAGGAGCCACCAGCGGTACGGGGTCCGTTCGAGGCCGAGAACTCGGTCGACACGATTCCGCCGCCGGACATGCGAACCTTCCCGGCTGTCACGCCGATCGCCGCATCTGTCAGTTCGTGCTCGCGCGACGTCGTGGTGGTCGAGGACGCGGAGACCCTCCACCCGGCGCCCCCGTAGACCTGGCAGGCGGAGCTGTCGCA
>DASUEW010000771.1:0-4352 GCA_036274875.1 Ilumatobacteraceae bacterium | reverse complement strand
CGGTCGGTGCGATGGCCGGCTACCTGGCCGTCCAGCGGGCCTTGTCGGCGATCGACCGTCTCGAAGTTCGGGGCCGCGACTCCGCCGGACTGCACCTGTTCGTCTCGAACCACGGGCTCGACGAATCGGATCCGAGTGTCGCCGGGCTGGTGGCCGAGCGGGGTTCCGATCCGCTGTACCAATCCGAGTCGGTCCGTTGGATCGACGGTTGCCTGTCGTTCGTCTACAAGGCCGCCGCCGAGATCGGAGAGCTCGGCGACAACAGTCGCGTGCTTCGCGCCGGTGTCGCCAAGGACGCGATCCTGCGCCGTGCGCTCGCCGCGCCCGACGTTCAAGTCGCCGTCCTCGGCCACACGCGCTGGGCGAGCGTCGGCATCATCTCCGAGCCGAACACCCACCCGCTCAACAGCGAGGAGGTCGAACGGAGCGGCGGTGAGGACCCCGGCCCCTACGTCGTCGCCGCGCTCAACGGCGACGTCGACAACCACGCCGACCTGCGGGTCGAGCACGGTTTGCGCATCCATGGCCAGATCACGACCGACGCCAAGGTGATCCCGGCGCTGATCGCTCGTCACGCGCTGTTGGGGAGCTCGCTCGTCGAGTCGTTCAGGCGTACGGTCGCGGCGTTCGACGGCTCGGTCGCCATCGGGGCCACGAGTGCCACGGCGCCCAACACCCTGCTGCTCGCCGTCCGCGGGAGCGGCCAGGGCCTGCTCGTCGGTCTGGCCGACGACTGCTACATCGTGGCCAGCGAGCCGTACGGCCTGGTCGAGGAGACGAGTCACTACATCCGTCTCGACGGTGAGCACGGCGGCGAGATCGTCGTGCTCGACGGCGCGGACGGTGGCGCCCTCGATGGCGTCCTCCGGCTCGGCTACGACGGCACCGAGATGCCGGTCGGACCGCACGAGGTCGTCACGGCCGAGATGACCACCCGCGACATCGATCGCGGTGACTCCCCGCACTACCTCTGGAAGGAGATCGGCGAGGCGCCGGAGAGCTTCCGCAAGACGCTGCGCGGCAAGATCGTCGAGCGCGACGGTGTGCTGCGTGCCGACGTGGGAACGCGCGCCTTCCCCGAGTCGATCGCGGCCCGGCTGGCCGCCGGCACCATCACGCGCATCCGCGTCATCGGGCAGGGCACAGCCGCGGTGGCCGGCCAGAGCACGGCGGCGATCCTCGACGAGCTGTGCGACGGCAGCCTCGACATCGACGCCGTGACGGCGACCGAGCTGTCGGGGTTCAGCATGCGACTCGACATGAGCGACACCCTCGCGATCGCCGTCAGCCAGAGCGGCACCACCACCGACACCAACCGGACTGTCGACCTCCTGCGTGGTCGAGGTGCCGCCGTGCTCGGCATCGTCAACCGCCGCGGGAGTGAGCTCGTCGACAAGGCCGACGGCGTCTTGTACACGTCGGACGGTCGCGATGTCGAGATGAGTGTGGCCTCGACCAAAGCCTTCTACGCCCAGGTCGCGGCCGGTGCGCTGCTGGCCTGCGCGATCTCGGAGGCCGCCGGGCTCGGCAGCGTCAAGCGTCGAGATGCCCTGCTCCACGCCCTTCGTGCGATCCCCGACGCGATGCTCGACGTCATCGCCAGGCGCGACACGATCGCCGACGCGGCGCGACGATTCGCCCCGTCGAAACGGTACTGGGCGGTCGTCGGCAACGGACCCAACCGGGTCGCCGCCGAGGAGATCCGGATCAAGCTCAGCGAGCTCTGTTACAAGTCGATCGCCTGCGACGCGACCGAGGACAAGAAGCACATCGATCTCTCGTCGGAGCCACTCATCCTCGTGTGCGCCGCAGGACTGCGCGGGAGCACGGCCGACGACGTCGCCAAGGAGACGGCGATCTTCCGGGCTCACAAGGCGACTCCGATCGTGGTGGCCGACGAGGGCGACACGCGGTATGCGTCGGCGGCGACGATCTACGTTCCTCACGTCGACCCGGCGCTCGGCTTCATCCTGTCGGCCATGGTCGGCCACATCTTCGGGTACGAAGCGGCGCTCGCGATCGACGCGTCGGCGCGGCCCCTGCGGGAGGCCCGTGAAGCGATCGAGCGAGCAGTTGCCACCGGATCGGACAGCGACGAGATGCTCGTCACGATCGCCGACGCGTTGCCGCCGATGGTCAACCGGTATCTCGATTGGCTCCGGGAGGGGTACTACGACGGACACCTGGAGGCGAGCACGGCGGTTCGACTGGCGGGGCTGTTCCGCGACCTGATGTCGGAGGGCCCGGTCGAGGCGTACCAGCACGGGTCGGGCAGCGTGGGCACCCCCGCCGCGCTCATCGAAGCGGTCCTGACCGCCCTGACCCACGCGATCGAGGAGCTCACCAGGCCGATCGATGCGATCAAGCATCAGGCGAAGACCGTCACCGTCGGGATCTCGCGCAGTGACGAGGGGATCTTGCACCGCGCCCTGGTGCAGGCCGTGCTGGGAGCGGGGGCGGGGCGCGACGTGCTCAGCTACCGGGCCCTGAAGGTGTTGGCCGACCTCGACGCGGCGGTCGCCGAGGTCGTCGGCTTCACGCGATACGGCATCGACGGCTCGGCGATCACCATCGTCGACCGCGGCGGGATCTCGCGCGACGTGCCCAGTCGTGTCGAGCGCAACCCGCAGCTGGTCGGCACGAAGCGGCGTGTCGCCGACGAGCGCAACGTGCTCGTCGCCCGCGGCAGGGCAGATGGCCGCACGTTGATCTTCGTGCCGGAGGTCAAAGCCGCGACGTGCGTCGGCATCACGTTGCTGCACGTCAGGTTCCACGACCGCCTCGACCCGGCGACGATGCGCACCGTGCTCCAGGGCTACGACAATCGCTACGAGCGCCTCGTCGACTGGGTGGCCGAGACCGAGGGGTCGTTCGATCAATCGATCCTCGGCGACCTGCCGGTCGCCGACTTGCTGATCAGGCCCATCTCGGAGACGGCCGATCACTGGCGGACGAGGCCGTGAGCACCCGGGTGCGCCGTTGATCGGGATCGGGATCGACGTCGTCGACATCGCGCGCTTCCGCACATCGCTGCTCCGCACCCCGTCGATGCGGGAGCGGCTGTTCACGGCTTCAGAGCTCGACTACGTCTCGTCGAAGGCCGACCCGGTCCCGTCGCTGGCCGCCCGCTTCGCCGCCCGCGAGGCGGTGATGAAGGCGATGGGACTCGGCCTCGGTGCGTTCGGCTTTCAGGACGTGTGGGTGGAACGGGCGGCCAGCGGCGCGCCCTCGCTGATGGTCGTCGGGCGAGCGGCCGAGTTGGCCGGCGAGCGCGGGGTCGTCCGATGGCATCTCAGCGTCAGCCACTCCGACCTGGTCGCGGTGGCGTACGTGGTCGCCGAGTGAGGCGTCATACGCTGCAGGCGTGATCCCGGTCGTCACCCCAGCCGAGATGCGGGCGATCGACGCCGCCGCCACCGAACCTCCCGAGCAGCTCATCGATCGGGCGGGTGCGGCGGTGGCTCGGGTCGCTCTGACGATGCTCGGCGGCACCTACGGACGGGTCGTGAACGTGATCGCCGGTCCCGGGAACAACGGAGCCGATGGACGGGTCGCCGCCGAGCGACTGGACCGGCGCGGGGTGAAGGTTCGCGTGTTCGATGTCGCGACGTGTCCGCCGGCGCTCCCACCCTCCGATCTGGTGATCGACGCCGCGTTCGGCACCGGCTTTCGAGGTGTCTGGAGGTCGCCATCGATCGGGGACGCGAAGGTCCTCGCGGTCGACATCCCGAGTGGGGTGGACGGCAGCACCGGGTCGGCCGGACCCGAGCCGCTCCCCGCTGACGTGACGGTGACGTTCGCGGCGGCCAAGCCCGGTCTGTACCTCGGCAACGGACGCCAGCTGGCCGGCGAGGTTCGCGTCGTCGACATCGGGCTCGACGTCACGTCGGCGACGGCGTATGTCGTCGAGGCGTCGGACGTGGCGGGCTGGATCGGCCGCCGTGCCGGTGACGCTCACAAGTGGGCGCAGGCGGTGCGTGTCGTCGCTGGAAGCCCCGGGATGACGGGCGCCGCCTATCTCGTGGCAGCGGGTGCACAGCGCGCCGGCGCCGGGATGGTGCACGTATCGAGCCCGGGGGTCGAGGGGCGAGCCCCGATCGAGGCGGTCTCGCGCCGGATCCCAGGGTTCGACTGGGCCGACGCCGTGCTGAGCGATCTGTACCGTTTCCACGCGCTCGTCGTCGGACCGGGCCTCGGCCGCGAGGACCACACGGTCCCGTCGGTGACGAAGTTGGTCATCGACGCCATCGTCCCGGTCGTGGTCGACGGCGACGGTTTGTTCGCGCTGGCGTGGAACGAGCACGGTGCACCGACGATGCTGCGGTCGCGGGAGGTTCCAACGATCCTCACGC
>DASUEW010000770.1:0-4082 GCA_036274875.1 Ilumatobacteraceae bacterium | reverse complement strand
GGCGATGTGCCCGGATCGTTGTCACCGGTCGCCAACGCGAACGACAGGTTCGCGAACCCCTCGCTGAGTTGACGGGCCCGCTCCAACAGGTTCCGAGACGGATCCGTCCCCACCACTTCGCCGACGTCCGACCGGGTCGCGATCATCCGGGCGATGGCGCCTGCTCGGCACGCGTTACGCGCTCGCTCGCGAGCGCTCCTTTGGCTTCGTCGGGGCGCGTTCACGCGGGCGCGTGAGCGAGCGCCGCCGCGCAGCGCTCTGCGCCTACGAAGGCGTCGCTGAAGGTCGCCACGAGGGGCAAGCTCTCGGGCCAGCCGGTGCCCGCCGTAGCGCAGACAACGATTCGGTTTGCCAAGGCTTCCGGCCACAGGTCTGTTGACACGTCCCGTCCTGAGGGGGAGAATCGGACCTCTCGAAGGGGGCAGTCGAAGGGGGGCAGTCGATGGCGTGGAATCTGACGGGAAGTTACGTCGAGACCTGTTCGTGCGAGCTGATGTGCCCGTGCAACCTCTCCTTCGACCACGGTGCCACCTACGACTTCTGTCGGGTCACCCTCGTGTTCAACATCCGCGAGGGTCAGATCGAAGGCACGGACATCGGCGGTCTGAAGGTGGCGGCGATCGCGGACACGCCGAAGGTCATGACCGATGGGAACTGGCGGCTGGGCGTGTTCATCGACGCGCAGGCGACCGATGAGCAATTCGACAAGTTGCTACAGGTGTTCAGCGGGCAGCTGGGCGGGCCGATGGCCGCGCTGACTCCTTTGGTGGGCGAGATGCTCGGCGCCGAGCGGGCACCGATCGAGGTCGTCGACGACGGCGTGCATCACACCGTCCGCATCGGCGACGCGGTCGAGTTCGAGATCGAGGACATCGTGCCGTTCGGTATCGAAACCGGTCAGCCGGTGCGGTTTGACGGGATGTTCCATCCGGTCGGCTCGAACCTCACGATGGCCGAGGCGAAACGGTCACGCATCAACGCCTTCGGGATCCAGTACGAGGGCAAGACCGGGCTCTCGACGTCGGAGTTCTCCTGGGCCGCTTGACGCGATGAGCGCCCCGGCGCAGGCAAGCGTTGCCAGGGCGAGCGGGGGGCTCGCCCCGGCGCTGTCCGCGGCGCGCGCGCGGCTGGGACTCGTCGCGCTGTTGTTCGCCGTCGCGGCCCTGGGTTGGTGGTGGACGGGCGATCGGATGCGGGGGATGGACAACGGGCCTTGGACGGGTCTCGGCTCGTTCGGCTGGTTCCTTGGCGTCTGGGTCGTGATGATGGCTGCGATGATGTTCCCCTCGGTCGCGCCGACCGTTGCGTTGTACTCCCGCATGACGAGGCAGCGCTCACCGGCGTCGCCGGCCCTGTTCGCGGCTGGCTACCTCGTCACGTGGACCGTGGCCGGGATTGTCGCGTTCGGGATCGGCGTAGCGCTGAACTCGATCTCCGGTGATGTGTTCACCTGGGATCGGGCCGGTCGGTGGACGGCCGGCGGCACGCTCGTCGTCGCTGCGGTGTACGAGCTCACGCCGTTGAAGGATGTCTGCCTCGGCAAGTGCCGCAGCCCGCTCGGCTCGCTGCTCGGCTCGTGGCGCGACGGCTTGTCGGGCGCGCTTCAAATGGGAGCCAAGAACGGCGCCTGGTGCGTCGGCTGTTGTTGGGCCCTCATGGCGTCGCTTTTCGCGTTGGGAATCATGAGCGTCACGTGGATGGCCGTCGTCGCCGCGCTCATCGCCTTCGAGAAGACCGTCCCGTGGCGCCGGGTCGCCTCCTACGGAACCGCAGCTGTCCTCTCGGCCCTCGGGGTGCTCGTGCTGACCGCACCCGGAGCGATCCCCGGCCTCACAACTCCCCGGGACACACCGATGCGGCAGATGACCCCGATGGACTCCTAACGGTCGGCACGGTATCGGACGTTCGTCGCGAACCTCGGAGGTTCAAATCCTGCCCCCGCCACCAATCGACCCCGGTCACGGCACATGCCGGGACCAGGGTCGTTCGCGGCTGGTGGTCTTCTGCCGTGGCTCTACCGGTCCGAGCAGGAAGCGCGCAGGAAGCGCCCACCGAAGTGCGAGCGCAGAGCGACGTACGTCAGCGTGTTGGCAATGCGCGCTGAACGGCGCCTCGGTGTCGATGGCTGGCAATGCGTTGTGCAGCGGCTTGGCTGGGTTGATCGCGGATTGAACCGCCTGCGACATCAGCCGAAGTCTTGGGCGGCGAGAAGCAGTGCGGTGAGCGGTTGGAGGGTGTCCATCAGCTCGTCGAGCTCGCCCGGCTCGAGGCTCTCGTAGGGTTTCGCGGCGAGGTTGTCGGTGAGCGACTCGACCCGCTGTTTAACGGCGCGACCGTGTTCGCTCAGCCAACCGTCATCGCGGATCAGGCCGCGATCGCGCATCCCGTCGATCACAGCGGCGAGCTGCGCTGGCGGAAGGTGGTGGATGCGTCCGAACTTCTCTGCCGGCATGTCCATGTCGAGGGCCAACAGCACATGCGCCTCGAGGCCGCCGACACCGTTGATCATCAGGGCCGCGATGTGCCCGTCGCCACGGTGCTCGCGCAGCAAGGAGGCTGCGTGGAAGAGGCGAGCCACCACGTCGTGGGGGATCGGAGTCGCGCGCAGCGCGGCGTACATGGGTCGGCCCTCGAACGGGGCGCTGGTCGCCGCCTTGATCAACAGTTCGGCGGCGCGAGCGAAGGCGGGAGTGTCGACGCGATCGCCGAGAATCCGCCGCAGTGCCTTCACGCAGCCCATCTGACGAGCGGCGATCGCCGCTTCGGGCGTGGTGGTGCGCCACACCTTCGGGATGTGGCGAGCCACTTCGCCGGGAGCGAAGTTGTAGAACAGCGCGTCCACCACCTCCGCCGGCACGAGACCCAGGGGCGCCGCCCGTCCGGCGAAGTAGGTGTCCCAGTAGTTGGTGAACCCCAGGGCGTACATCGCCTCGTTGGGTTCAGCGGCTGAGTACGGGATGACACCGATCGGCTCGACGAGTTCGAACATCCGGCGGGCGATCGAGTCCGGAGTCGAAGAACCCACTGGGTCGCTCGGTGTGAGTTGCTTGTCGAGGTTGGTCATGTCGTTGCCTCCGGTTGTGAGATACACAATCGACGCCGACGGCCCGCCGAACTCATCGACGCGGCCGCAATTCCCCTCGGGATCGACGGACGCAGCGCATGACGCGTCGCCCAGAAGGCCACCACAGCTACCCTCGCAGATCGCGCCACATCGGCCCTCGTCACCCCGGCGTTGACAGTGAGATGGCCGTTTTCAGCACGTCCGTCCAGCCCCAGCAAGCTCGCAGGCGAACATTCTCACGGCGCAACTCGTCGACCTCGGCGAGCAACTCGTCATATCTGCGACCTGAGTCCGTGTGCACAGCATCATCGTCGCGACCGGCGCCATCCAACCCCAGCAGCCCAGCGGATGCCCGTCTCTCGTCGATCTGTGTGCACCGGACTGAATCCTCAGACAGCGCGAACTCACCACGCGCATGCTCGCCTGGCCGTGGCGAGAGCCAGTGCGCGACCGGCTCCGTCTACCGGTCGATGTTTTCGACGAAGCAGTGGGAGCGACGCGTGGATTCGGACATCGCGGCATCGACCGGTCAGACGGGGACCAGGATGGTAATGCCCTCGTCGAGTTGATCGCCCTGCACGGCAACGTCGCCGCCGCTGACGGCGAGCACGGTGACTAGCAGGAACTCGTGGGGTCCGTCCGGTGAGCCGACCTGCACGGCGTAGGTGCCGTCGAGGCGCGACACGAGCGCTTCGGCGGGCACGATCGTCGCGCCGATCGCGCTCGTGACGTCGAAACGGACGGTGACCACGGTCCCGGTTGGGTCATCGAGTAGCCCGACCGGTGTGATGAGTGCCTGGACGACGGTCGTCGAGTCCCGTTCCGCCGACCGCAACACGGTGACTACGCCCGCGGTTCCGGCGATTTCGACGTCAAGTCCAGGCGCGACCACCGTCTGGAGCTCGGTCGGCACTTCGATCACGACGTGGTGTGAGCTCCCCGACAGGCTCACGATCGCGGTTCCGTCGGTGACGTCGTCGCCGACTGCGGCGAGGTGCGCGGTGATGGTGGTGTCGGC
>DASUEW010000769.1:0-4569 GCA_036274875.1 Ilumatobacteraceae bacterium | reverse complement strand
GGGTCGCCGTCCGGATCGAGCGGCCCACGTCCGAGGCCGGATCGCCCGGTCGCCGCCTCGAAGTCGTCGAACGACTTCCAGAGCATGTCGGTGACGACGTCGCCGATGTCGAGAACGAGCGCCTTGTACATCCGGATCAGTTCTCGACCAACTCGAGGAAGCGCCACGATGCACCGGGTGCGAGACCGGCGAGCTCGCGCCCGCAGGCCTGCACCACCGGCGGCGATGACGTGACGTGTTGCGTGCCGGCATGGACGTCGCGCAGCAACCGCTGGAGCGTCCCGCGGCGCAGCGACGTGGTGCCGGCTGACAGGTAGACGAAGTTGGCGACTTCGTGCAGCGATGCGGTCAGGTGCGTGAGCGCGAGGCGGATGAGGGTGTGCTGGCGGACACTGAGCTTGTCCCCCTTGGCGAGCGACGACTCGACGTCGCGCCACGACTCGATCACGAACGCGCGAGCGGCACGGAACGTCGCCTCCGCCTTGCCGTAGCCGTCGTGGAACGCGTCACTGTCGACCAGCGCCCCTGCCCGGCCCGTCTTCTCGCGTGCCATCGACGCCAACTCGTCGAGCATCCGCCGGCCGACGCCCATCGCCCATCCCGAGTGGCAGATCGTCGCGAAGCCGATGATCCCGATGTGGTACACATCTCCGCCGCGCTTCGGCGTCTCGGTCACGGCGAAGTGCGAGAAGCCCTCCGGCACGAACACGTCGCGCATCGTGTAGTCGATGCTGCCCGTGCCGCGCAGCCCGATGACGTCCCAGTTGTCGATCAGCGTCGCCTTGCCGACGGGCACGACGAAGATGCGCGGTTCGCCCGTCTCCTCGATGATGGCGAGCGTGTGGATGTGGGTTCCGTGCTTGATGCCGGACGCGAAGCTCCAGTCGCCGGACACGAGGTAGCCGCCCTCGGTCGTCTTCGCCACCCCGGGCCGGGTGCCCTGGCCGGCGATCACGGGTACGCGCTCGGCCCCGACGAAGATCTCCTCGACCGCATCGTCGGCGAGGTACGCCGCGCCGGTCCCGATCGACAGCCCGGCGGCCATTTGCACCCAGCCGGCGGACGCGTCGCCGTAGGAGAGGTTGGCGATCACCTCGAGCGAGTCGACCGGGTGGAGCTCGGACCCGCCGAGCGTCTCGGGCACCCACATCGCGAACAACCCGTCGCGGTGCAGGGCGTCGACGACAGGTGGTGCGAGCTCGCCCTTGTCGTCGGCGAACTCGGCGTACTCGTCGATGAGCGGCACGAGCGCCCGCGCCCGTTCGGCCAGGTCCGATCCGGCGGTCAGCGTTGCCCCGAGTTCCACGATGTCTCTCCTCTTTCTAGATCCCGTTCTGTCTGCTTCGCTGGAAGCCACGGGCCCAATGAAGCAGACAGAACGGGGGGTTGGTGGTCAGCCGAAGAACTCGGCGATGGTGGTGACGGCCTCGGGGGACTCGTCGAGGACGAGGTGGCCGGCGTCGGGGAACGTCTTGACGGTCGAGTTGGGGAGCAGCGCGCCCCAGTGCGCGGCGAGCGCCGGCGGGACGAGGCGGTCCTCGTCGCCCCAGACCACCATCGTCGGGACGTTGACGCGGCCCAGCCAGCGCGGGATGACGCGATCGAACGGGTGCTCCCAGAACAGGAGCGCGGTGGTGCGCGTCTCGCGGTAACGGTCGACGGTGAAGTCGACGTCGTGCGGGTCGGTCGGCAGGTACTTGGCGATCGTGTCGAAGCGGTGCACCAGGCGACCGACGACCTCCTCCGGCTTCAGCGTGAACAGGTCGTCGACCGGCACCTCGGGCACCTTCAACCCGGCCGGACAGCACAGCACGAGGCGGCGCAGCCGGTGCTGTTGCTCGATCGCGAAGCGCGCCGCCAGCAGCCCGCCGAGCGACAGCCCGACGAGGTTGACGTCGCGCACGAGGCCGAGCTGGTCGAACAGCTCGGTGTAGTGCAGCACGAGGTCGTGCACGCTCTGCAGGTCTTCGTAGTCGCCGGACTCGCCGTAGCCGGGGTGGAACGGCATCAGGACGCGGAAGTCGTCGGCCCACTCGGACGCGAACTCGGCGCCGTGGAACGTGCCGGCGCCGTGGAAGTAGACGAGCGGCGGCGCGAGGGGATCGCCGACGGCCAGCACGACCGACGGGGTGCCGTTGACGTCGAGCTCGATGCGTTCGATGGTCTCGGCGCGTGGCTCGCTCATGCCGGCACCACCTTGCGCGAACGGAGCCGCGGGATGACCTCCTCGGCGAAGAGCGTCGTGGCCTTCACCACCTTCCAGTTCGGCATGTCGCCGAGGGCGATGTTGAGGTTGACGCGGGTCGTCCTCGCCTCCTCGACCCAATTGGCGATCGCGTCGGCGACCTTCTCTGGTGTGCCGGCCACGATGCGGTTGATCTCCCGCAACGAATCCCAGTCGGCAGACCCGTGCACGTCGGCCGATGTGATCCTCCGCCGGAACTCGGGCACCGTCACATAGCCGGGCGGGTTCAGGTAGCGCGGCGTGGTTCGTAGCGCGGTCTCGAAGAAGTACATGACGTGCGGCATGAACTCCTCCTCGGCCTTCTCGTCGGTCTCGGCGACGTAGGCGAAGATGCCGATCGTCACCTTGTCGTCGCCGACCTCGTGACCGTGGTGGGCGAGGCGTTCACGGTAGTGGTCGAACACCTTCAGCTGCATCGTCGTCGGGATGAACACGACGGAGTAGCCGAAGCCGTACTCGGCTGCCAGCTCCATCGTCTCCGACGAGCCGGCGCCGACGATCCACGCGGGTGGGTGCGGCTGCTGGATCGGCTTCGGCCACGGGTTCAGGTACCGGTACGTGTAGAAGTCGCCGGCGAACGACTGCGGGCCGTCCTCGGTCCAGCACTTGAGGATCACGTCGAGCGACTCACGGAACCGCGCCCTCGCCGTCGCCGGGTTCACGGCGTTGGCCCAGTACTCCATGCCAGTTCCGAGCGGGAAGGCGACGTCGAGCCGGCCACCCGACATGACATCGAGCATCGCGTACTCCTCGGCCAAGCGGTTCGGGTACTCGAAGTTCGGCGGCGTGCCGAACACGCTGATGCGCGACGTCGTCTGGGGAATCAGCGCCGCCGCCGTGAGGTTGGGCGCCGGGTTCATCGTGTACTGCGTGTTGTGGTGCTCGTTGAGCACCAGGCCGTCGAAGCCGAGCTTGTCGGCGAGCAGCATCTCGGCCATGTAGCGCTGGTAGAGCACATGCCCGGCCTTCGGGTCGTAGTTCGAGTTCGGGTAGTCGACCCAGAGCGATTCCTTCTCGGCCGCGTCGGCCGGGAGCCCGGTGTACGGGAAGAAGTGGAAGTAGTGGAATTCCGCCCGGTCGGCGTAGCTCATGGATCCTCCGTCGTTGGTCGGTGTCGTGGCGGGTGTCGGCGAGCGCTCGGTCTATGCCATTCGTCGCTGTTCGCTCAGTTCGCGCCGAGGTGGCGCCGCAAGAGTGCCGCAACCTCGTCCGGGGCGTCCCATTCGAGCAGGTGACCGGCACCGGCGATCACCTCTCCGCCACCCCATCGTTCGATCAGGCCGGGCACGAGCAGCTCGTCCTGGTCGCCCCACACGACGAGCTTCGGGCACCGGATGCGGTGGATCCGCTTCGCCACCCCGCGGTCGCCGAGCGGCCACAGCAGGCTGGCGGAGGCGATGTCGGAGAGGTAGCGGGCGACGGGAGCCTCCTCCTCACCCTTGTGACCGAACCGATCGGCGAACGCGCCGGGAACGCCCTTCGCGAACAGGTGGCCCATCCGGTCGGCAGTGGGAACCGCGTACAGGTCGAGGCCAGGCGAGTCGCCCGAATTGATGCCGAACGGCGCGAGGAGGCTCAACGACGTGACCATCTCCGGACGCAGCGCCGCCAACTCGGCGGCGATCATGCCTCCGAGCGACGCCCCGACCACCGGGCACGGCAGCGCGCCGGTTGCGTCGAGCGCGTCCCAGAACACGGTGAGCCAGTCGAGGTACTCGTCGGGAGCGACGAACCCGGACTCGCCATCGAACCCGGCGACCGACGGGACGACGATCTCCCAGCCATCGGCCTCGAGGGCGCGCAGCGCAGGCGAGACCTCGGGGTGCCCGGCGATCCCCCACAGGTAGACGAGCCGTCGATCCATCTCAGCGGGCATTTTCGGGCCACCACGGATCGGGGTACTCGGCGAAGATCGAGCGCAGTCCGGGAGCCACCTTGTCGGCGAACAGCCGCGTGTTGTAGCGGGTCAGCTCGTCGCTCATGTTGCCGAACTGGAGCATCGCGCACAGGTGCCCGATGCGGAGCTCCTTGCACGCCTCCTCGAGCTTCTCGCGGACCGTGTCGGGGCTGCCGATCACGACGTATCCGTTGTCGACCATCTCGTCCCACGTGAGGTCGTGCTTGGCCTGCTTCGCACGCGACACCTGGCGGACCTGCGACTTGTAGCGGGCTCGCACCGACGCCTCGGTGACGTAACCCGGCGGATCGGTGAAACCGGGGTAGACGTGCAACGAGCGGTTGAAGAAGTACTCCGCCGGCTCGCGGTACATCGCGTAGGCCTCGGCGTCGGTGTCGGCGACGCCGATGAACTGGGTGACGGCGAG
>DASUEW010000768.1:0-8180 GCA_036274875.1 Ilumatobacteraceae bacterium | reverse complement strand
CCGTACGCCGGCGGCAACACGGTGGTTCCGCTCGGCTTCACCGATCGAATCACGCTGTCGGCCGAGGTATGGATCGCGATCACGCTCGGTGCCGAGGATGTTCGACCTGCGGCATCACTGCTGCGGCGAGGACCGTGATGGCCGCCCTGCGTCGCGACCGCCACTCCTGAGTGTCGAAGTGCCGATCAGACGCGCCTGGCCGTTTCGACGAGGTTGATCTGGTACAGCACCTCGTCGAGCGCGTCGGCGGCCGAGATCGCGCTGAACCGCTGCGGGTTCTCCGGCGTGCAGCAACTCGGAACCGGTGAGAGGACCGTCCACGGTCGGGGGTGGCAGAACTGCACGACGCTGTATCGCTCGCCTTCGTAGCCCGGCGCGGCGACCACGCGGTGCCAACCGATCGGGATCATGCCGTTCGTCAAGCGCTCGAGCATGATGCCGGTGTTGATGATCACCCGGCGCTCGGGCGCGACGGCGTCGACCCAGTCGCCGTCGACCTTGACCTGCAAACCCGGTGCGGTTGCCCTCGGCAGTGCCGTGATCAGGTTGATGTCGCCGTGTTCGCCGGCCCACACGTGTCCCTCGCCCGGCACCTCGTGCATCGGTGGATAGCGGATCGCACGGGTGAGCGTGGGGCCGTCGGCGACCATCTCGTCGAAGAACGTCTCGTGGCAGCCGATCCCCTCGGCGATCACCCTGAGGAACCGTCGCTGCAGATCGGCGATCCGGTCGTGGAACTCGTACAGGACCTTGGTGATGCCCGGAACGGCTTCCTCGGGGAGCACCTGGTCGGGATAGGCGGTCGTGAACTTGCGCTTCAACGGGTGCCCGGGCGGGATCGGAGTCGACCAGTTGAGCATCTCCTTCCAATCGGGCTGGTCGCTCGATGCCGCGGTCTCGACCAGCAGACCGGTGTATCCGGTCTGGCCGTGGGCGCCGGGCACGGCGAAACGCTGCTTGGAGTCCTGGGACTGCACGAAGAACTCGCGCAACATGCCGTAGGCGGTGTCGAGCATGTCCTCGGGCACGTCGTGACTCGTGTACACGAAGCCGGTGGCGAGGCTGCTGGTGACACCGTCGACGACCGCTCGCCGTTGGGCGCTGGTCCCCCGTTCGAACGCGAGCAGGTCGACGTCGAGGATCTCACTCATGCACGAACGCTACCGATGCCCGAACTGTCTGCTCCAGACGCGGCGAGAGGCAATCTGAAGCAGACAGTTCCGAATGCCCCTCCGAACTGTCTGCTCCAGACGAAGCCACGGGCCCAATGAAGCAGACAGTTCCGATCACGGGGCGCCGCCGGGGGCGAACACGGCGGGCATTCCGCCGGTGTGCACGAAGATCACATCTGCGCCACGCGGCCAACGACCGTCGGCGGCGTTCGCGCGCAGACCGGCGAGGCCCTTGCCGGTGTACGTGCGATCGAGGACCCAGCCGCCCGTGGTGGCCGCCCAGCGCATCGCGTCGTCGCCGGCCGCCGTCGGCACGGCGTAGTCGTCGCCGAGCCAATCGGGGTCGAGTTGCACGTCGGACCCGGACACGAGCCCAGCCGGGTGGCCGAGCAACTCCAACACATCGCCGGCGAGCTCGACGATGTCGGGTGTGCCGGCATTGACTCCCTTCGCCACGCCGATCGCCAACACCTCGGGCACGTGGTGGCCGAGCGATCGCCACAACGCGCGGCCGGCAACGAGCCCGGCATGGGTGCCGCCGCTGGACGACGTGTGGACGATTGCGGCCGGCTCGATGCCGACGACGGCGCACTGCTCCATCAGCTCCACGAACGCTGCCGCGTACCCGAGCGCGCCGGTCGCGGTGCTCCCCCCGATCGGGATCGAATATGGCGCCGCGCCGTCGGCACCGAGTGCGTCAGCAAGGGAGTCGGCGGCGATCATCAGCTCGCCCCAGTGGCTCTCGTGGGCGCCGGTGTAGTGCAGCTGGGCGCCGAACAAAGCCGACAGGAGTTGGTTGCCGGCCGGAACGTCGGGCCGCTCACCCGACAGCACGAGGTGCACCTCCATCCCGAGCACGGCGCCGGCGGCCGCGGTCAGCCGGCAGTGGTTCGACTGCGCGGCGCCGACGGTCACGAGCGATCGTGCCCCGATGGCGACCGCATCGCCACACAGGAACTCCAGCTTGCGGACCTTGTTGCCTCCCATGCCGAGCCCGGTGAGGTCGTCGCGCTTCACCCACAGCCGTTGCCCGCTGGCCAGCAGCGGCCCTCGCTCGAGCGGCGTCGGGAGCAGCGCCAGCGACGCGCGGGGGAGGTGACCGAACACGGTCCGCATGCTAGGCAACGGGATCGTGACGACGGATTGGAACCCGATCCTGCGTGGCGAGCTCGAGCAGCCCTACTGGAAGGAGCTGCAGGCGTTCGTCGCCGAGGAACGTCAGCGAGCCACTGTGTACCCACCCCACGATCAGGTCTTCGCCGCCCTCCACCTGACGCCATACGCACAGACACGGGTGCTGATCCTCGGGCAGGATCCGTACCACGGGCCGCGCCAGGCCCACGGGTTGTGCTTCTCGGTGCAGCAGGGTGTCGGGATCCCACCCTCTCTCGCCAACATCCACGCCGAGCTCCGCGACGATCTCGGCATCGAGCCGCCGGGCCACGGCAACCTCGAGGCGTGGGCGCGCCAGGGCGTCCTGCTGCTCAATGCCACGCTCACCGTCCGCGCCGGGCAGGCCGCCTCGCACCAGGGCAAGGGGTGGGAGACGTTCACCGATCAGGTGATCCGCGCCGTCAACGCCAAGTCCGAGCGGGTCGTGTTCATCCTCTGGGGATCGTCGGCACGCAAGAAGCGGCCGCTGATCGACACCACCCGCCATGTGATCATCGAGTCGGCGCACCCGTCGCCGCTGTCAGCTCACAACGGCTTCTTCGGGAGCCGTCCGTTCAGCCGCGCCAACGCGGCACTCGTCGAGGCCGGCGTCGAGCCTGTCGACTGGTCGCTCTGATGCCGTGGTCCAGCCATCCACGTGTGATGGCGGTCCGGCGCCGCAGTGGGGCCGTCGACGTGGCCGTCGAGACGCTCGACTGCTTCCGGCGCCATCAGACCGGTCGTAACGCCGCCGTGCTCGCCTACTGGGGCTTCCTGTCGGTGTTCCCGCTGCTGCTGGCGGCGACGACGATCCTCGGCTTCGTGCTCGAGGGCAACGAAGGCCTGCGCGACGACATCGTCGACTCGGCGCTGGGCCAGATCCCGGTCGTCGGGTCGACCATCAAAGCGAACGCGGGCGACCTCGAAGGCAACACATGGGCGCTCGTCCTCGGCCTCACCACCGCGCTGTGGGCCTCGATGAAGGCGTTCATCGGTGTCCAGGCCGCGTTCGACGACGTGTGGGAGGTCGACATCGACGCGCGTTCCAACGCCGCCGTCAAGCGGTTGCGGGCACTGATCGGACTCGTCGCCATCGGCCTCGCCCAGGTTGCCACGGTCGTGCTCTCGGGCATCGCCGGCGCATCCGAGCTCGCTGCGATCAGCAAGGTCCTGATCGTGGCCGGAGCGCTCATCGTCAACGTCGCCGTCGTGGCGACGGTGTTCCGCTTCCTGACGGCGGCGTCCATCACGTGGACGATGGTGTGGCCGGGGGCGGTGTTCTCCGGTGTCCTGTTCACCGCGCTGCAACTCGTCGGCACCATCGTCGTCTCGCGGATGATCGCCGACGCCGGTGAGATCTACGGCACGTTCGCGTCGATGCTGGCCCTGATGAGCTGGTTCAGCCTGCACGCACTCATCAGCTTGTACGGCGCCGAGCTCAACGCGGCGCTGGAACGCCGGCGCGAGAAACGGCGCGAGCTGACCGCATGGTTGGCCTCAGGCCTCGATCGTTCCGACTTCGCCCAGTGACCGCGACGAGCTCCCGACCAGGATGCGGTGTGTGCCGGCGCCGACGCGCCAGCCGCCATCGAGCCACGACGAGAACATCCGCTCCGATAGCTCGATCGTGACGGTCGCTCCCTCACCCGGCACGAGGTGCACCTTCCGTGCGGCCACGAAACGCCGGATCCGCGGCACGTCCGGATCGGTACCTGCGTAGTCGACATAGACCTGCACGACCGACGAACCGGGTCGCCCACCGGTGTTGACGACGTCGGCAGTCACGTGGACACCAGCTGCCGGCGACCCGGACAGGCCGGCCGGCGTGACGTCGAACGTCGTGTAGCCGAGCCCGTGACCGAACGGGAACAGCGGCTCGACACGCTCGTGCTCATACCAGCGATACCCGACGAGCAGGCCCTCGCCGTACACGGCGCGTGCGCCGTCGCCCGGATAGAACCGTGCTGCTGGTGTGCGGTCGAGCGAACGTGGGAACGTCACGGGGAGGCGTCCGCCCGGCTCGACGTCGCCGGACAGCACGTCGGCGAGAGCCGGCCCGACCTGCCCGCCCGGAAACCAGATCTGCAGCACCGAGGTCACCCTGTCGAGCCACGGCATCGTGACCGGAGAGCCGCAATTGAGCACCACGACAGTCCTGGGGTTGACGGCGGCGACGGTGGCGACGAGCTCGTCCTGGCGACCCGGCAGGTCCATCGACGTTCGATCCTCACCCTCGGTCTCCCACTGGTCGTTGGTCCCGACGACGACGAGTGCGACGTCGGCGGCAGCCGCCAACCGCACGGCGTCGGCGATCGCATCGCCCGACGAGGGCGGCTCTGCACCGAGCACCAGCCCGCGCCAGCCCGGGTGAGGCGCGCTCGGGTACTCGATGGCGATCCGGCACGGCACCGCCGCGACGAGCGGGACCGTCGCGAACATCTCCGGGCTGCCGTAGTTGAAGAAGGAACCACCGGTGGCCGGCTCGACGTCGAACACCACCACCTCGTCGAGCCGCACCGTCGCCCTCCCGACCACCCGGAAGCCGAACGTCCAGTCGCCGGTCACGCCGGGTACGAACGTCCCGGTGATCGACGCCCCGAACTCGCGGTCGAGTCCCGGTGCCGGGCGTTGCTGCCACGCGAGGTCGAGCCGGCGCGGCGTGCTGCGGTGCGTCGCCCCGTTCACGTCGGTCACCGTGACGTCGAAGTCGCCGCGAACCGCCGGGATCGTCTTGTGGATGGTGCAGCCGCGTTCGAAGTCGACCGCGAACCCCCTAGCCCGCAGCGCCGAGAGGATCGGCGCCGGCCGGTCGGGACGCACCTTGGCGCTGCCGCCTCCCTGGACGCGGCCAGTGTCGGCGTACGGGCCGATCAACGCGATCCGAGTGGTCGGACCGAGCGGGAGCACGTCGCCGTCGTTCTTCAGCAGCACCATCCCGGCTGCCGCGGCGCGCCGGCAGACGGCGCGCGTCTCGGCGTCGTCGGCGGTGATCTCGTCGGTCCCCGTGGTCGACACCGCGCTCCACTCCGCCAGTGCGCCGATGCGGGCGACGCTCGCACCGATGTCGCCATCTCTGACCGCGCCGACCGCGTGGGCTTCGACGAGGGCGGCGCCACGGTGGCGCGTCGGACCGGGCATCTCGATGTCGAGCCCGGCCAGCAGCGATTCGACTCCGCTGTGCGTGCCGTGCCAGTCGCTGATGACCACTCCGTCGAACCCCCATTCGCCGCGCAGCAGCTCGCTGATCAACCACGGGTTCTCGGAACAGAACGTGCCGTTGAGCCGGTTGTAGGCGGTCATCACGCTTCGCACGCCGGCCCGCACAGCCGCTTCGAACGGGATCAGGTACACCTCCCGCAACACACGTTCCGACACTTCGACGTCGACGACGAGCCGAGCGAACTCGGTGTCGTTGCACACGAAGTGCTTCACACAGCACGCGATCCCCTGCGACTGCACGCCCTCGACGTACGCCGACGCGATCGCCGCGGTCAGCAACGGGTCCTCGCTCATGCACTCGAAGTTGCGACCACCGATCGGGGTGCGCTGGAGGTTGACCGTTGGCGCGAGGAGCACATGCGCGCTCTTGGAACGAGCCTCCCGGCCGAGCTGTCGGCCGACCTCACGCACGAGGTCGGGGTCGAACGACGCAGCGAGTGCCGTGCCACACGGGAACGAAGCCGAAGCAGGACCCTCCCACGAAGTGCCGCGCACCCCCGCCGGGCCGTCGGACATCCGGATCGCGGGGACCTCGCTCGTCGCCGCCGTGTGCCAGGCGTCGACCCCCGCCAGCAACGCGATCTGCTCGTCGAGGTTCACACCAGCACCGTCTCGATCAACGACGACTGCTCCAGCGTTCGGTGCACGGGGCAGCGGTCGGCGATCGCGAGCAGGCGGGTCCGGTCACCGTCGTCGAGCGCGCCCTCGAGGTGGATCGCACGGCGGAAGCGGTCGAGGCGGGGCGGCGTACCGCTGTCGGCCCCGTCGGCGTCGGTCGCGTGCACCTTGTCGTGCGTGACCTCGACCGTGACGCGGTCGAGTGCGATCGCCTTGCGAGTGGCGTACATCCGCATCGTCATCGACGTACAGGCCCCGAGCGCCGAGGCGAGGAGGTCGTACGGCGACGGTCCGGCGTCGAACCCGCCCGCCGACTCCGGCTCGTCGGCCAGGAACCGGTGGTGGCCGACGACCACGTGGTTGAGGAACGCCCCCTGTGTCGTCTCGGCAACCACGACCTGTGCCGTGGCGGGCGGCGGCGCAGCAGCGCCGCTGATGTCGTCGACGTACCGCGATGCCCAGGTGCCGATGACACGCGCCGCGAACTGGGCGTCACGTGGATCGGTCAGCAGGTGGTCGGCGCCGTCGAGGGCGACGAAGCTCTTCGGGTGCCGCGCCGACTCGAAGATCCGCGCCGCGTGCTCGATGCCGACGGTGTTGTCGATCGGCGAGTGCAGGATGAGGAGCGCCCCTCGGAACGCGTCGAGCTGCTCGAGGACCTTCTGGGAGCACACGTCGTCGATGAACTGCTGGCGAACGGTGAACCTCCGGCCCGCCAACTCGACCGTTGCCTCGCCGCTGCGCTCGATCTCGCCGGCCGCGTCGGCGAGCACTCCCGTCACGTGCGATGCGGCAGCAGGCGCGCCGATCGTTGCAATCGCACTGACCTCCGGGATCTGTGAGGCGGCCGCGAGCACAGCCGCCCCGCCGAGCGAGTGACCGATGAGAAGTTGCGGTGGAGCGTGGTGCACGCGCAGCCACGCCGCGGCCGCGATCAGGTCGTCGACGTTCGAGCTGAAGTTGGTGTTGGAGAACTCGCCCTCGCTGGCTCCGAGACCGGTGAAGTCGAAGCGCAGGACGCCGAAGCCCGACTGCGTCAACTGGGTGGCGATGCACGTGGCTGCGCGCAGGTCCTTGCTGCACGTGAAGCAGTGGGCGAATATGGCGAAACCGCGCGGTGGCCCGGCTGGAAGATCGAGCCTGGCCGCCAACGAGGCGTCCTGGCTGCCGGCGAACTCGATGCGCTCGATGCGTGCAGACACGACCCGCAGTATCGCCGACCCGTCGCGGTCAGACGACGCAGCCAGAGTCCAGTGGAGTGCCACGATGCCGGCGCGAGAATGATGTGCCGTGTTGATCGCTCACCTGTTCGTGTACGGGACACTCCGCCCGGGAGATGTTCGGTGGCCGCTGTTGCGGCCCTTCGTCGTCGGGCACGGCGTCGCCGACGAGGTCGACGGTGAGCTGTACGACACCGGGCTCGACTATCCGGCCGCGGTGTTCGGCGGGACCGGTCGGGTCGTCGGACAGACCTTCGAACTGGTGACCGAGATACTCGACCACGCCCTCGCCGTGCTCGACGAGGAGGAGGACACGGTCGATGGGCTGTACCGGCGCGTCATGATCCGGACCCGCTCCGGCCGCGACGCCTGGGCCTATGAGTACGGCGCCGGACTCGAGCTCGCACCGATCACATCGGGCGATTGGTTCATCCGCTGATCACCCTGCCTGCGAGGCGGTCAGCCTGGCCTCACATCTCGGCGGCGACGGTGAGCACGGCCTCGGCGTGGACGATGACTTCCTCAGGCGTCAGCGTGGGCCCGAGCTCGATCGTGAACCCCACGCCCCCGTCATCGACAACTGTGCGTGACCACTGCGACGCGGTGCCGGTGTACGTGCCGCCGCTGACCGCCACGAGCGGCAGGCCGGTGAGCCCGGCGTAGCGTGCCCTGATCTCGCCGTCGCGGCCGGAAGCCGGATTGATGCGGAACAGATCCTGGTGGTACCACAGGACGAGATCGGGTCGCACCGCCTCGCCGAGCGCCGTCATCGCCCGCGTCTCCGGTTCGCTGGCCGGGC
>DASUEW010000767.1:0-4535 GCA_036274875.1 Ilumatobacteraceae bacterium | reverse complement strand
GCGTCGTCGAAGCGCCCGACTGCGGTGTAGGCCCGGGCGACGGTGTCGATGTCATGGCTCTGGAGCGGTCGACCGGTCGCCTCGGCCTCCGCCAGCAGCCGCTCGGCCGTGATGGCGGCCTCGACCCCCATGCCGGCCTGGTATTGCGTGAAGGCGAGATTGTTCAGCACTCGCAGCCGCTGGTACCCGTCCCCAGACAGGTCGGCGCGCTTGGCGACCTCCTCGTATCGGCGTATCGCATCGTCGTAGGCCCCGCAGTTCCCGAGCGCGTCAGCCAATCCGAGCAGGTGATCGGTGCGGACCACGTCGGGCGTGTCGGCGTCGAGCAGGTCGACGGCGGCGACTGCGTGTTCGAGCATCAGCGCCGGGTCGCCGATCCGGCCCAAGTGGGCCGAGATCCGGCGGTGACAGCGGGCCAGCAGCGGGCCCTCGCCGTGCTCCTCCGCCCAGGCCTTGACCTCGCGCATCACGCGAGCCCCATCCTCGGTCTCACCGATCCGGTCCTGGGCCGCACCCTTGACCAGCAAGATGGACTGATAGGCGACGGTGTCGGACTCGGTGCCGGCGGCATCGAGCAGTTCGCGGGCGCGCCGCAACGCGGCGGGGGCGTCCTGACGCAGCAACTCTTCGAGCTGCGTCGCCGTCGTCGTCTGTTGTAGCAAGTCCCTCTCCATGTCCTGAAGTTCGGCCTGTTCATCGGTCAGCACCGGTCGCTGCTTGACCCGAGAACGCGGCCACCTGCCAGGCGCCGGACCCATCGCGTCCGCGATTCACGGTCGCGGATGTCGTCGCAAGGTGAGCAATCCAGACGCTCCGTGGCGACGAACTGGACATGGCGCTGTTCTCATGCCGTGACGCGACGACTCGTCGTCGAGCAAAGGAAGGTTCTTGTCATGCCATCAGGTCCCGAGTTGTTCATCGTCCTCGCCATCGTGCTGGTCTTCTTCGGCGGTTCGCAGCTGCCCAAGCTCGCCCGAAATCTCGGGCAGGCGCAGAAGGAGTTCAAGGAGGGCTTCGGCGAGGCTCAGCGTGAAACCGGGCCGACGACCGCCGATTGAGGGTCGACGTCGACGGACGTCGGAGAGCGCAATTAGGGTTCGGTTCACCCGCGGCGGTCGTCGCCGCGCTCGGAGGCACTCCGTGGGCGAATGATTCCTTTGTCTGATTCCTTTGTCTGAGGGCACCGACGTGGGTCCGCGACGTCGAGACCTGGGAGGCGGTCTCGTCCTGCGGTCGGGTCGACTCGACGACTGCGCCGAGCTGATCGAGTTCAACGCGACCATGCATGCCGATGACGGCCTGCCCGCATCGACGCTCGCTGATTGGACGCGTGATCTGTTCGATTCTCCACACCCGACGTTCCGGGCTGACCGCGACGTAACGGTGGTGGAGGACACCGCAACGGGCCGCATCGTGTCG
Organism: Ilumatobacteraceae bacterium; assembly: GCA_036274875.1. GTDB lineage: Bacteria > Actinomycetota > Acidimicrobiia > Acidimicrobiales > Ilumatobacteraceae > JALOLG01. The sequence continues at coordinate 3,116 of DASUEW010000767.1, read as the reverse complement.
GCGCTCTTCTTGATCCCGCAGGTGTGGTCGTACGCGGGCGTGGCGGTGGAGGTCGGCCAGCCGGAGCTGATCGCCACGCACCCCGATTACCGGCGCCGGGGGCTGGTGCGGGCGCAGTTCGCGGTGATCCACGAGTGGAGCCGGGTCGCGGGGCACCTGTGGCAGTTCATCAGCGGGATCTCGTGGTACTACCGCCAGTTCGGCTACAGCTACGCGCTCGATCTGCCGCCCCGCCCGATGCTCTGGCTGAGCGCCAAGGCGCCGCCGCCGTCGACCGAGTTCTCGCTTCGGGCGGCCACGGCAGCCGACATCGGGACCCTGGCCGCCATCGAGGCCGAGGCGACGAGCGGCACGGTGTTGGGTGCCTTGCGCGGCAGCGATGGGTTCGCGCTGGAGTTGGCCCGCCGACCGGGAAGCCTGCTCGCCTGCGAGGTCCTCGTGGTCGAGGCGACGTCTCCAGGGGCCGCGCCCGTCGGGTACGTGTCCCATCAGCGTCGGCTCGCCGATGGAGTGGTCTCGGTGCGCGCCTTCGAACTACGGCGCGGCACGAACTGGCTGGCGCCCACCTCGGCCGTCCTGGCTCACCTCCACGACTGGCTTCGTGCCCACCCCGACGGTCCCGGGCGTGGGGTTCGCTTCGCCCTGCCGGCCCGACACCCGGCGCTGCGCTGTGCCACGACGCGGCTCGGTGGGGGACCGCCGGGGACGTATGCGCTGTACGTCCGGGTCCCGGACATCGTCGCCTTCCTCCGCGCCGTCATCCCCGTGCTCGAAGCTCGCGTGGCTGCCTCTCCGGCGATCGGCTGGACCGGTGAGCTCCACATCAGCCTCTACACCGACGGGATTCGGATCCGCTTCCAGGAGGGACGCGTCGCGTCGATCGACCGCTGGAGCCCGCCGAGCGACGACACCGCGAGCCCGGCCGACGCCCGACTCCCGGTCGCCGACTTCCTGCACCTTCTGCTCGGCAATCGCCCCATCGGTGAGCTCGAGCGCGCCACCGCCGACTGCCTTCTCCAGAGCGACGCCGGCGCGCTCATGCTCGACGTGCTCTTTCCGCCGATGCCGATGTCGACGTGGGAGTTCTGCTGACCGACCGCACGTCCTCACGGTCCACGATGGGGCGGGACGAGTGCGTGACTCTGACGGTCGGGCGAGGTCGTGGCACGCCGGTCCTGGGCGGTGTCAGGTATTTCAGGAGCCCCTGCGTGTAGTCGTACATCGCCTTGTGCATGAGGATGAACGACACGGCCTCTCGGATGGCACTGGGGCGGTGGCGCGCGATCCGAAGGAGGAAGTGCCAGCTGAATCGGGCTCGGCGCATGCCGTCGCGTCCGACGAAGAGACCGGCGATGCTGCGCATGGCTCGCAGGTCCCGGCGCGACACCCGCCGGCTCGACGTCACGCGCTCGCCGCGCTCCAGCAGGAAGGCGACCGCCCTCTCCTCGTACGCCCGCCAGTCGTACAGCTGGGCGAGGAGGCGGCGATACCCCTCGTACAGCTCGTCCGTCGTCATGTTCCTCGGGGCGATGGTGGAGTGGTTGAACTGGTCCCCCGTGCTCGGGCTGAGGAGACGGCCTTCGGCTGCGATGCGGTCGAACAACGGCGTGCCCTCGATGGCCTGCAACATCCCGGCCATCACGATCGGTATCCGGGCCTGTTGAGCGAACTCGGCTTGCTGTTCGAAGATGGCGGTGGTATCGGCGTCGAAGCCGACGATCATCCCGGCTTGGACCTGGATGCCGAAGTCGTGGAAACGGCGCACGCTCCGGACGATGTCCTGACGGGTGTTCTGGGTCTTGTTGGCCTCGGCGAGCGCCGAGGGGTTCGGGCTCTCGATGCCGACGAACACGGTGGTGAAGTTCGCTTCGCGGAGCAACCGGAGCAGCTCGTCGTCTTGCGCGACGTCGAGGGACAGCTCCGCGTTGAAGTCGATCGGATATCCGCGTTCTCGACCCCATGCCGCCAGTTCGGTCAGCAGATCCCGGGTGAGGCGCTTGTTCGCGGCGAAGTTGTCGTCGACGATGAAGACCTGACGAGCCCCGGCGGCGAGGCATGCCTCCACCTCCGCCACGACCCGCGCGACGGCCTTCGTGCGCGGCTTGCGGCCGTAGACGACGATGATGTCGCAGAACTCGCACCGGAACGGGCAGCCCCGGGAGAACTGGATCGTCATGGCGTGGAACCGTCGGGCGTCGACGAGATCGAACCGGGGTATCGCGGCGTTCGTGAGGTCGGGCTTGACGGCGACCTCGTAGCGGGAGCGGAACGTCCCCCGAGCGAGGTCGTCGAGGAAGGTCGGCCAGGTGTGCTCGGCCTCGCCGACGAACACGACGTCGGCGATCGTGGCCGCCTCGGCCGGGTACAACGACGCATACGGTCCACCGATCGCCACCAACCGGCCCCGGGCGCGGAACTGGGCGGCGAGCGCCTCGATCCGCGGTTTGTGAATTGGATACCCGGTGAGACCGACGACGTCGGCGTCGAGATCGAGCGGAACGGGACCGAGGTTCTCGTCGGACAAGATGATCTCGTGACCTGCCGGTGTGAGGCCGGCGACCGTCGGCATCGACAGGTTCGGAAAGATGCAGTCCACCCCGAGCAGGGGAAGGATCGAATCGAAGGTCCAGAAGCTGGGTGGGTTCCTGGGAGTGACCAATTGGATCCTCAAGTCGACCTCCTGGCGCGACGGGGCGGCGTCGTCACCGCCGGTCCGCGACGAGGGCGACCACGCGCCTCGACCTCCCGCTCATCCCCCGTGCATCCGACGGCGGTCGACGCGCAGTCGCTCACGCGGATGGATCGCTCCGTTTGGGAAGGCACGCGGACTCCTGGGGGTGGCGTAGCCAGGGTCCGGAGCTACATGGCGCGGGCGAACATCGCCCGTCATGGCACGTCAATGGTGTCCGTTCGGAACGACTGCGAGCCAGAGGCAAAGGTCCTACGCATCGGTAGGTGTCGACTTCTCAGGCTCGGACGTCGACGAACGGGTCGCCGAGAACGTCCTCACGCAGCTGTAGCCCGAGACCGGGCGCCTCGGGGTGCGGTCGGAGCACCGAGCCGTCGCGTGATGACGGACCGTCGACGTGGGTGATGGTCACCCAGCTGTCGAAGTC
>DASUEW010000766.1:0-2748 GCA_036274875.1 Ilumatobacteraceae bacterium | reverse complement strand
CGACTACATGAACGTCACCTATGCCGGTTTCGCCGGCAATCGCGGCGAATGGGCCAATCACGGCAACGAGGCCGGCGCCGAGCGCCTGGTCAACTATCAGAAGTTCCTGCGGCGGGGCGACATCTCGCTCACCCACACCATCGTGCAGCCGACCGTCGACAAGACGATGGGCGACGCGCCGCAAGCCGGCAACCCGTATGCCCTGCGCAAGGTCGGCGAGACCGAGCACGGCATCGTCGTGCGCGGCGCCCGGATCCTCGCCACCCTCGCACCATTCTCCGACGAGATCGCCGTCTATCCCGGCCATCCGCTCGCCCCGGGTGCCCCTCCCGAGTACGCGCTGAGCTTCTCCATCCCGAACGACACGCCGGGCCTCGTGTTCCTCTGCCGCGACCCGGTGTCGACCCCCGGCGCCAACCACTTCGACCGTCCGCTGTCGTCGCGCTTCGACGAACAGGACGCGTTCGTGATCTTCGACGACGTCGAGGTGCCGCGCGAGCGGGTGTTCATCGACGCCGACCTCGACGTCTACAACTCGGTGATGGGACCCACCGCATGGTGGGCGAACATCATGCAGCAGACCACGATCCGGGCGCTCACGAAGCTCGAGTTCGCGTACGGCCTCGCGTCCCGCCTCGCCGAAGCCGTCAACGACACCTCGCCGGGGACCGAGGAGATGCTCGGCGAGCTGCTCGGCTACGTCGAGGTGACCCGCAACGCCGTCCTGCTCGCCGAGGAGCTCGCGTACGAGCGCGAGGAGGGTGTGTGGTTCCCCGACGGCCGACCGTTGCACCCGATGCGGGCGATGCTCGCCACGTGGTTCCCGCGCGTCGCCGAGATCATCACCGTGATCGGTAGTCACAACCTGCTCGCCACGCCGAGCCGGGCGATGCTCGACGACGCCGCCCTGCGGCCGCTGATCGACGAGTTCCTGCACGGCGCCAACGACATCGATGCCGAGCGGCGTGCCGCGTTGTTCCGCCTGGCCTGGGACTTCGTCGGCTCTGCACTCGGCGCCCGCAACGACCTCTACGAGCGCAACTACCTCGCGTCCGCCAAGACCAACCGCATCGGCGCCCACAAGAACTACTCCGACCGCACGCGACCGTACGACCTCGTCGACCGCATGCTCGCCGACCCCACCCGCTGATTCCCTCTGTTTGTGTCACCGACATCGGCGACGATCGCCGGTTGCGGTGACACAAACCGTAGGAATCAGGGCTGCGTCAGGCCGAGGAGGCGCGCCGCGTTGGTCTTCAGGATCTTCGGTTTCACCTCGGGCTTGATCTCGAGGGTGTCGAAGTCGCGCAACCAGCGGTCGGGCGTGATCAGCGGGAAGTCGGAACCGAACAGCACCTTGTCCTGCAGCAACGTGTTCGCGTAGCGGACGAGATTGGCCGGGAAGTACTTCGGCGACCATCCCGACAAGTCGATGTAGACCTGCGGCTTGTGGGTGGCGACCGCCAGCGCCTCGTCCTGCCACGGGAACGACGGGTGGGCGAGGATGATCGGCATGTCGGGGAAGTCGGCGGCGACATCGTCGACGTCCATCGGGTTCGAGTACTTCAGCTTGATCCCGCCTCCGCCGCGGGCGCCGGCGCCGATGCCGGTCTGCCCGGTGTGGAACAGCGACACCAAGCCGCGCTCGGCGATCGCCTCGTAGATCGGGTACGCCATCGGGTCGTTGGGGTGGAAAGCCTGCGTGTTGGGATGGAACTTGAACCCCTTGACGTGCAGCTCGTCGGCCTGCCGCTCGACCTCGCGCACCGCGGCCCGCCCCATGTGCGGGTCGACCGTGCCGAACGCGATCAACACGTCGGCGTTGGCCGCCGCGCCCGCGGCGATCTCGTCGATCGGCACGGGCGACACCCCCATCGTCGTGCGCGAGTCGACGGTGAAGACGACGGCGGCCATGTTCCGCTCGCGGTAGTACTCCGCCATCTCGCCGACCGCCGGCCGGTGCCGGTCGACCACGCCGAAGTACTCGTTGGCGGCCTCCTCGAGCTCGGGCGACAGCGCGCCGCACCCGCTGACACCCGACACCTCGACATGCGTGTGCACATCGATGGCGACGAGCGAGTCGACATCGATCGCGCTCACATCGGCGATCGTAGATCAGCGGCTCAGCAGCGGGCAGGTTGACATTCGCGACCCATGCCTCTATGGTTCATTACTGGACTAATGAACCAGTGAACCATGTTCGACGACCGCACACCCATCTATCGCCAGATCGCCGACGAGATCCGCGACCAACTCCTCACCGGAGCGCTCGCCGCCGGCGACCAGGTGATGTCGACGACGCAGTACTCGACGTTCCACCGGATCAACCCGGCCACGGTGGCCAAGGCCTTTCAGCAACTGGTCGACGAGGGACTGCTCGAGAAGCGGCGCGGCATCGGCATGTTCGTCACCGAAGGCGCCTCGGAGCGGCTCCGAGCCGAGCGCCGGGCCGCCTTCGTCGGCGATGTCGTCGGGCCGATGATGGCTGAGGCGCAGCGGCTCGGCATCCCGACCGACGATGTGCTCGAAGCGATCCGCGCCGTTGCCCCGACCGCGACAACGACGAATGCAACGACGCGGGCGATGACACCGGGCGACCATCAGTGACACCAGGAGACCGAGCGATGACGATCCCCATCGAGATGTTCCCAACACCGACGAGCCCGACCGACAAGTTCACCGTCGAGACGTCCGGCGTCGAGGTGGGATCAGCGCTTCGCTGAACGCCTGGTCGACCGGTTCACACTT
>DASUEW010000765.1:0-2223 GCA_036274875.1 Ilumatobacteraceae bacterium | reverse complement strand
GCGTCGTCTTGCCGACCCCGTTGGCACCGACGAGTGCCACACGCTCGCCGTTTCCGACCGCGAAGCTGACGTCGCGGATCAGCTCGACGCCGCTCGGCAACTTCCAGCCGACATGGCTGACCTGGATCGATCCCACGGCTGGGCGACGCTACGTGGAAGACGACCTGTCGTCGTCGGCGGTTTCGGCGCGGCGCAGGACCTCACGCAGCGGGATGCGGAGAAACGCCGCGGCCGCGACCGCGTCGTCGTGCTCGGCCTTCACCCGCGAGCCGCTCACCTTGACTCGCACGGGGTGACCGCCGACGTCGACGAAGCGTTCCTCACGACGTTGCGGCCACCGTTCGACGGCCGTGGCGCGCACGCCGAGCGTGCCGGTCTCGACGATCATCACGTCGCTGACGGCGGCGAGCGTGGCGTCGTCGCACAGCGCGTGCACGGTGTGCGCGGGGCGACCCTTCTTCATCACGATCGGTGTCGCCCAGGCGTCGTAGGCGCCGGCCGCGATCAACGCCGCGATCGTGTGGGCGAGCACCTCACCCGTGACGTCGTCGACGTTCGCCTCGAGGAGTCGAGCCGGACGTCCGGTGCCCGACACCGCCGCTTCAGAGCCGCTGTCGCCGATGACGGCCTGGACGACGTTCGGTCGAGCCGGTGGGTCGGCCGTTCCGGCTCCGAAGCCGGTGGCTGTGACGGCGATCGACGGCATCGCGCCGAAACGTTCGGCCAGCACGGTCATCAGGGCCACCCCGGTCGGTGTTGCGGTCTCCATCGTCGTGTCGATGCCGACGGCCGGCGCGCCGGCCCTGGCGAGCAGCGCCGTGACCGCCGGGACCGGGTTGGGCAGTTCGCCGTGCGCGGTGCGAACCGTGCCGTGACCGACCGCGATCGGGCTGCAGACGACGGAGTCGACGCCGAGGACCTCGAGCGCCACACAGACACCGACGACGTCGACGATCGAGTCGAGCGCTCCGACCTCGTGGAGCTCGACATCACCCGCGTCGACGCCGTGGATCTCACCTTCGACGTCGGCGAGGGCTCGATAGACGGCCAGTGAGCGCTCGCGGACGCGATCGGACAGATCGGCAGCCCCGATCATCTCGAGCACGTCGCGGGCCGGGCGGTGGGCGTGAGGGGCATCGTCGCCGTTGTCGTGGAGCGCGTCGTGAACGGCGACGTGTGTCCACGTCGCGGCGACGCCACAACGCTGGACACGCTCGAACGCGAGCGCGTATCCGTCGACACCGAGTCCGGTGAGTCCGTCGGCGATCGCGTTCACATCGGCACCGGCATCGACGAGCGCGGCCAGCAGCATGTCGCCAGCCACGCCCGCGCAGCAGTTGAACCACACCGTGCGCCCGGTCATCGCCGCAGCATCCGTGCGACTGCACACGCGGCTCCGAACCCGTTGTCGATGCCGACCACGGTGACGCCGCTGGCGCACGACGCGTGCATCGCGAGCAGAGCCGTCACGCCCTCGAGCCCGGCGCCGTAGCCGACGCTCGTCGGCACGGCGACGACCGGGGCCGCCGTGAGGCCCCCGATGACGCTGGCGAGCGCCCCCTCCATCCCGGCGACGACGATCACGGCATCGGCGGTCGTGACGCGGTCGAGATGGGCGAGCAGCCGGTGCAGACCGGCGACACCGATGTCGTGCAACCGGTCGGCGTCGAACCCGTGGGCGCGCAACGTGATCGCAGCCTCGTCGGCGACCGTCGTGTCGGCGGTGCCGGCGCTGGCGATCAGCACGCGCTCGGCGCGCCGCTCGGACGGCTCGCGCCACAACACGCAGCCACCGGACTGGGTTCCGGGACCGAAGATCGCCGTGGCGGCCTTGACCTGAGTGTCGTCGGCGCGGGTCAGGAGCACCGGACCGCTGCCGTGCTCGAGCAGCTCGGCGATGATGCGGACGCACTGCTCGGGCGTCTTGCGGGGCCCGTACACCGCTTCGGGCATGCCTTGGCGGAGCGAGCGGTGGTGGTCGACGAGCGTGTCGCCGAGGTCGGCGAACGGCAGCCGCGACAGGCGCGCCACCGCTTCGTCGGCCGTCATGTCGCCGGAGCGAATGCCTTCGATCAGCGCACGCAGCGCGGAATCGTCCACACCGCCCATGCTGGCAGACTCTGCCCGATTGAGTCGGCTCACCGCATCTGATTGAGTCGGCTCACCGCATCTGATTGAGTCGGCTCACCCTACGTCCGGTACATGATCGTCTGGTCGCCGACT
>DASUEW010000764.1:0-2504 GCA_036274875.1 Ilumatobacteraceae bacterium | reverse complement strand
GTCGTTCGGGGCGCACAGGTAGTGATAGGTGCTGTCCGGCGTGTAGAGGTCGCGGTAGACGTCCTCCCAGCCGCGGTTCGGATAGGCGGCCAACGGGTTCGCGATCGGCTCGATCGGCGCCAGCATTGTCAGCTGCCCGGCCAGCTGCGCGGCACCGCTACGGCCTGCCATCACCCCTAGCAGGACCGCCGGACCGGCGCTCAAGATCTCGCGCCTCGACAGCCGATCCGGAGCCACCTCGGCCGCCGACTGCGCCACCGGTTGGTCACCCATCGGCGACCCCCTTGTCCCTATCGAGTCGTTGACTGAAGCGTCGATGACAAGGCGACTCGCGGGCCAGGGCCTTAGGTCCCGATCCGATGGGCCGTGCGGCGCCACCCGACAACAGCCCGTCAATCTCCACCGACGGCCACGGGGTCGGCTGCTGGCAGTATGCCGAGCGGGTTCGGCAGCGTCGAGGCTCCAGCGCAGTGGGATGTAGCGTCGGCGCTGTCGCGGCGCGCCCCTCCCGGACCGTGCGATGACGAGGCCGATCTGAGATGGCGAGCTACTACGCGTTCCTGAGCCTGCATGTCCTCGGTGCCACCATCTGGGCCGGCGGCCATCTGGTGCTCGCCCTGACCATCCTTCCCAACGCCCTCAGGCAACAGCGCGCCGCACTCGTCAGCGAGTTCGAGCAACGCTTCGAACGAATCGGCCTCCCGGCACTCGCCATCCAGATCGTCACCGGCTTGTGGCTCGCACATCACCTTCTCGGTGCACCCGACCGCTGGTTCGAGAGCAACCCGGTCGCGCGCGTGGTCCAGGTCAAGCTCGGCCTCCTGGCGGTCACGGTCGGGCTCGCCATCCACGCCAGGTTCCGTGTGATCCCGAAGCTGTCCGACGCGACCCTGCCCACCCTTGCGTGGCACATCCGCGTCGTCACGCTCGCTTCCGTCCTGTTCGTCCTCGCCGGTGTCAGCATTCGCGTCGGCGGTTACCCCGTGTTCGAACGGTGAGGCGCACCGGGGCGGACGCCCATCCTTCCCGTCGACCTGCTCCCGGGGTGCTCAGTGCCGGTGGCTGGTGGGCGACGCGGCTTCGCGGGTGGGGTCGTGCTCGCAGCCGTGGCCGGTGTGGTCTTCGTGGCCGTGCATGCCGCCCATCCCACCCATGCCGCGCATCATCACCACCATCATCAGCGGGCAGAGGAGGACGATGGCGAACGGTGCCAGTGCGGCGAGTGGGGCGCCGAAGGCGATCAGCACTGCCGCGATTGCGGCTGCGCCGATCAGGTAGGCGAACATTCGGTTCGAGTGCTTCATCGTGGGCCTCCTTTGCGTGTCCGTCTGCCGCCAGCAGGGTTACCGACGTCAGTCACGGAAGTCACCGGTCACGCTGAGGGCGACGGTTTCGGTGGTGCCGTCGGCCGTCCGGACGGGGACGTGAATAGTCATGTCGTGTGGGCCGTCCATGCCGGGATGCATGGAGAGCTCGAAGCTGAGGCGGGCTTTCGCGCCCGGGTCGAGGGTGCTCGACCCTTGCAGGGCGAAGGCGCCCGGGCAGCAGCCCTCGTTGACCTGGGCGTGGGGCTCGCCGATCGTGACCGGGTCGGTTCCTGTATTGCTGAGCTGCCACGTTGGGCGGACGGCAACGTTGAGCGGGACACGTCCGAGCGCCCACGCGGCGGGTGTGACCGTGATGGCGCCTGTCGTGACAGACCCGCTCGATGTGCCAGGAGTCTCGAGGATGGGCATGCCCATCGAGTTGATCTCACCGGTTCGTCCGCCTGATGTCGTGTCTGGCGACCCGCCCGATGAGGCGAGTGTGATCGCGGCAACGGACGCACCGGCCACGGCGACCGCGGTGGCAGCGCAGACGAGCCACGTCCGATGACGGGTGTGTCGCCGTTCGGCGGATCGTTGTTGGGTGTTGCTCATGGTCTGGACTCCGGGTTCAGGCTGCGGGCGGTGGCCCGAAGCTGTCGATGATCGATTGGCGTACGTCGCCGATGCCGAGGCCGGCGTCGAGTTGTTCGCGTGCGGCGATGGCTTCTTGGGTGCAGACGGCGCAGCCGGAGGCGTGGGCATCCCAGTTGCCGTCTGCGTTCACGAAGCAGTCCTCGAGGTCGAGGTGGCCGAGGCTCTGCTTACAGCCGCAGTAGCACGGGAGCTCGGCGAAGTGGCCGGCGTGGTCGGCCGCGTATTTATAGATGCCGGCGGTCGCGTCGGGTAGGTCGGCGACGTCGACGGTCGGCGACGCGACGGGTCGTGCGGCATCGGCGGGTCGTGCGGCATCGGCGGGATCCGGGGCGCTGGCCCCTCGGATGAACCCGGCGATACCGATGGCGATGAGCAGTACGAGGGCCAGTTCGGACAGGACGATCCGGACGATCACCCGACCGCTCCCGCTTTCGGTGCCCTCGCCTGTTTCGTCGACGCGGTCGGTTTCGATGTCACTCATGGCTGTTTGTCCTCAACCGGCGACCGGGTCATGGGGTGGCCCCGACTCACGGCTGGCTGTCA
>DASUEW010000763.1:0-9215 GCA_036274875.1 Ilumatobacteraceae bacterium | reverse complement strand
CGTCGTCGGCGGTGCACCACCGACCGGGATCGAGCTCGTCGTAGACCTCGAGCGTGACCTCCCACGGATCGCCGGCGTCCTCGGGGATCGTCAGCCTGAGCCGGGGCGCGAACACGGGGCGACCGGCGAGGCGTTCGCCGTGGCGGCGCAGCAACCCGCGCACGGACTCGAGCTCGAGGTGGAACTCGGTGGTGCCACCGCGGACCACCGCGTCGGCGCGCGCGAGCGCGGTGAACACCGCGCGCAGCGCTTGCACGCGTGCCGAGCGTTGACGGCCCAGATCGGGCCTCCATCCGGCATTGTGGAGGAGGGACCTGGCCAGCCCGTCGACCAACGCGGCGAGCATGTCGGCCGCGGTGGCGCGGGTGCCGTTCCGGCAGGTGGGCGGTGCGGCGTGATCGAACGCGGCGAGCGTCCGCTCGGTCTCGTCGTCGACGACGGGGGCCCAGCGGGCGACGGTGAACGGGCCCTCCTCGAGGATCGTCGGTGCGAGCCGGCCACCCGTGACGTGGGCGACGGCGAGGCTGCTCAGGGCGGCGAACCAGGCCAACGACGCCGACAGCTCGTCGTCGCCGGGTGTGTCGGACAGCCAGACCGCCGCCCCGTAGGGATCGAGGCGGACGCTCGGGACCGAGTGGCGCCGCCCGCTCGGCAGTTCGAGCTCGATGCGCGAGAGCTCGCCGTACGAGGCGGGCGTGTCGTGCCAGCCGTTCTCGGCACCGCTCCACCGGTTGTGGCCGAACCCGCCGTAGAGCCACGCCGCCGACGCGGTGCTCTCGCCGTTCCACCCCCACACGTGCAACGACCCCGACCGCCACGTGCCCTGGGCGACGTGTTCGGCCCTCTCGCGCGACATGGGTGCGACCCTACCGACAGGGTGCGCGTTCACCCGGCGGAATCGTCGGCCCTATGTTGGATCGAGAAGGGTCGGATCGAGAAGGCAGGTTGGACCGAGAAGGTCCCAACGATTGCCGGCGATGTCGACGAAGACCGCGACGCGACCGTAGGGCTCGGTGCGCGGCGATGTGACGAAGACGACGCCGGCGGCGGCCATTCGTTCGAAGGCGGCGTCGAAGTCGGCGACGCGCAAGAAGAAGCCCACCCGACCGGCAACCTGCTTGCCGGTCACCGCGGCCTGGTCGTCGCCATCGGCGCGGGCGAGCAGGATGCCGGTCGCGCCGCCCGGTGGCCGAACGACGACCCATCGTTTCGGACGGCCATCGTTCGTCAGCGACGGGGAATCCTCGACCAACTCGAAGCCGAGCACGTCGACGAAGAACTCGATCGCCGGGTCGTACTCTTCGACGACGATCGTGATCAGCTCAATGAACGTCAGCCGACCGCGTCCATCGTCCAGTAGCGGGTGCCGTCCGACGCGGTGGCCACGCCCGCGCCGACGCGGGTGTAGCCGGCGTGGAGCACGATCGGTCGGTGGGTCGGGCTGGCGAGCCAGGCCTGCGCGAGCGTCGCCGGGTCGTTGAACCCGGCGCCGACATTTTCACCCCAGCTGCTCCACGTCACGCCCTGGCGGGTGAGTCGCTGGCCGGCGTTCGAACCGTCGGATCCGGTGTGCGACATCTGGCGACGCGCCGCCTGATCGGCCGAGTGGGCGGCCGCTGCCGCGGCGATCGCGGCATCGAACTGGTACGGCGCCAAGCCGTACACGGCCCGCTCGGCGTTGATCTGTTCGACGAGCAGCCGCGCCAGGTTCTCGTTCGTCGGGGCCTGGTTCGGGATCTGCAGCCGGGAGGCGGTCTCGCCGGGAAGTGCGGCGCTCATGATCGGTCCGGTGGCGGCATGTACCAGGGTCGCGGCGACGACCGCTCCCGTCGCCAGGACGGTGATCACCACCGTGAGTGGGAACCTGCGCACATAACAACGATATCGCGATCTGATGGGATCACACACCGGGCCCGCGTCCGGCCGTGCGCGCCGCACGGCCGGCGGCCCTACGATCGTGGGGTGTCGCTCGCCGAACCCGACTACCAGCCCTACCAGGGCGGGGCGTTCCGGTGGCGGCTCGGCCTGCGGGCCCTCGACGAGGCCGACTGGATCCAGATCGGACCGGCCTACGAGCGCGATCTGGCGGCCAAGCGCGACGTGCTCACGCGTCATCCCTCCACGGTCCTGTCGTTCCTTCCGGGCATCGAGGACGAGGCCTCCGAGGTCCTCCGCGCGCTGCTTCATCATCTCACGCGACGATGGCCCGAGTGGTTCACCCTCGGCGACGGCAGCATCACGAACCACCGGACCGGTGAGCAGTTCGTGCTCGGCGACCTGGGCGGCGCGGTGGGCGGCGGCGCGGTACGACACCCGCTCGACACCGCCGGCCGGCTCGTGCAGGAGGACTTGGTGGTGCTCGTCGAGCGCACCGAGGGGTTGGTGGTCGGTGGGGGTTCGGTGTGCTTCCCGAACCGTTGGGACCTGTCGTCGAAGCTCGGTCTGCGTCTCGCCGAGGTGCACGCTCCGGTGTCGCGGCTAAACGACCAGCTCGGCGGATCCGTCGACACCTTCTTCGACCGGCTGAGTCCGGATCGCGGGTTCTGGCGCCTCGGTTGGTCGGTGCTCGACAACGGCGCGCTGTACCAACCGACCGACGGGACCGCACCATCGATCGACCCCCTGGCGATCGACCCCCTTCCGAGCATCGGGGACGCCGACCCATACGTCGACGGCGCCGCCGATGGACGCGTCGGCGAGCGACTGTTCCTGCGCGTCGAGCGCGAGACGTTCCGCCGGTTCCCCGACACGAGGTGTGTGCTGTTCACGCTCCGCACGTACGTGCGGCCCCTCGCGCACCTGGCCACGCGGCCCTCCGACGCCGGTCGGCTGGCCGCCGCGTTGCGGGCGATGCCGGCCGATGTGGCCGACTACAAGAAGGTCGCCGAGCTCGCCCCGACCGCAGTGGCGTGGCTCGAGGCGGTCACCGCCGGATCATCGCTCGAGGCGGACGGCCCGTAGGCTCGGGTCATGGGGACTGAAGCCGTCACCGGCGTACCTGCCGACACCGGCGATGACACCGGCGATGGCAGCGACGGACCGACCGACGGCACCGTCCGTGCGGCCGACGTGGTGGCCGAGCTCCATCGCCGCGACGACGCGGCGCGGGCGTTCGGCATCGAGCTGCTCGATGCCGGACCGGGTCGGGCGGTGGTGGAGATGGCCGTGCGGGCCGACATGTGCAACGGCTACGACCTCTGCCATGGTGGCATGACGTTCACGCTCGCCGATACGGCGATGGCGTTCGCGTCGGGGAGCCACAACCAGACCGCGCTGGCGGCAGCGGCGAGCATCGACTTCCTGCGCCCCGTTCCCAGCGGCGCAGTGTTGCGGGCCACGGCCGAGGAGCGGTGGCTCAAAGGTCGCACCGGCCTCTACGACGTTCGTGTCGAGCTCGATGACGGATCGCTGGTCGCGATGTTCCACGGTCGTACCGTGCGGGCCGGCGGCGCGGTCGTCATCCCGGATCGGGCGGCCGCGAAGGACGGCGAGATCGACGATCTCGACACAAGAGGTGGAGCATGAACCGCTGGGCCAGCACCGACGATTTCCAGAGGTTCATCGACGACGGTGGCATCGTCGAGGCCGACGACGCGATGTCGGACGAGTACCGCGCCGAGGTGTTCAAGTTCATCGAGCTGCACGCCAACTCCGAGCTCATGGGCGGTCTCACCGAGCGCGACTGGATCCCGCGCGCACCGGGTCTGCGCCGCAAGATGGGCGTGCTCGCCAAGACCCAGGACGAGATCGGCCACGCCCATCTGCTGTACATGGTCGCCGCCGACCTCGGCGTGAAGACCCGCCGCCAGATGCTCGAAGACCTGTTCGCCGGCCGCAGCCGGTTCCACAACGTGTTCCACTACGCGGCGGTCACCTGGGGCGATCAGGTGGCGATCGCCTACCTCGTCGACGCCGCGGCCCTGATCAGCCAGCAGGCGGTGTTCAAGAACTGCTCGTACGGGCCATACCGGCGGATCCTGCGGCGCATCATCGCCGAGGAGGGCTTTCACATGCGTCACGGCGAGGAGATGCTGCTGACAATCGCCGAGGGGACGAAGATCCAGCACGACCTGTTCCAGGAGGCGCTCGACAGGTGGTGGTTGCCGGCGATGCAGCTGTTCGGGCCGGACTCGAAGCCGGACGACGAGTTGATGCGCTTCCGCATCAAGTCCGAGCCCAACGAGGTGCTCCGCGACCGCTGGGTGCAGAAGTACGCGCCGCTGCTCACCGGGTACGGCTTCACCATCCCCGATCCCGACCTGCGCCACGACCCCGAGACCGGGCGGTGGGAGATCGGGCCGATCGACTGGTCGCTGCTCAAGGCCACGCTCGCCAACGCCGGACCCGACTCCGCCCGCCGGATCGGCGACGCAGCCCGTCACTGGGCCGATACCGAGTGGGTTCGCGACGCGCTCGACGCGGTCGCCGCGGAGGCCGCATGACGGTAGCGATCGAGCTGGTCGAGGCGGTCCGGGCGGCTGTTGCCGCGGTCGACGACCCCGAGCTACCCGGCGTGTCGATCGTCGAGCTCGGCCTGCTCGAACAGCTGTCCGTCGACGCCAGCGGCGCGGTGTCGATCGGTCTGATCCCGACGTTCTCCGGCTGCCCGGCGCTGTCGCTCATCATGGAACAGGTGCGGGTCGCCGCGTCGGCGGTCGAGGGAGTTCGGAGCGTCGACGTCACGTTTCTCGCCGCGCCGGCCTGGTCCGTCGACCGCATCTCGCAGACGGCGCGCGACCAGCTCGCCAGCGGGCTGACGGTCGCCGTCGAACGCGACGGGCGTGCCGAGTGCCCGCGGTGCGGAACCGAGACCGTCGAACGGTCGATGTTCGGTCCCACACGGTGCCGGGCGGTGCACCGGTGTCCCGGCTGTGGCGAGGTGATCGAGGTGATGAGGTGATTCGATGACGATGACCGGATGCCTGGTGGTCTGTTGATGCTGGTGGTCTGTCGATGAAGGTGTACGAGGTGTTCCTGAAGAAGCAGGGCAAGGACGAGTTCCGCCACGTCGGCAGCCTCGAGGCCGCCAACGACGAGCTGGCGATCGTGCTCGCCCGCGAGAACTATGCCCGGCGCGCCGAGGGTGAGTTGATGTGGGTCGTCGATCGTGACCACATCCACGTCGGCGACGAGGAGTTCATCGCCCCCAACGCCGACAAACCCCACCGTCACAACGATGGCTCCGTGGTCGCCGAGCGGCGGCGGGCCGGACGGGCCGACACGTGACGAGCACGGGGGCGCCGTGACGTCGCTCGGTCCGGCGGAACGCGCCGTGCTGCTGGCGTTCGCCGACGACGAGCACCTGATGGGTCAGCGCCACACCGAGTGGATCGGCGTCGCACCGTTCCTCGAGGAGGACATGGCCTTCGCCTCGATCGGCCAGGACGAGCTCGGTCACGCGGCGATGCTCTACGAGCTGGTCATCTCCGACCTCACCGGTGCGCCACCGAGCGCCCAGGCCGTCGACGCCTTGGCGTTCCGCCGCGATCCCGCCGACTACCGCTCGTGCTGGCTCGCCGAGGCCGCGTGCTCCGAGTGGGCGTCCGCCCTCGTGCGCCACTGGATGTACGACACCGCCGAGGCGTTGCGGTGGCAGGAGCTCGCGGGATCGTCCGACGTACGTCTGCGCGACATCGCCGTTCGGGCGATGAGCGAGGAGCGCTACCACCTCCGTCACGCCGACGCCCTTCTCGACGCGCTCGCCGGCGACGCCGACGCCGGTGCGCGCCTCGCCGATGCCCTCGCCGAGATGCTCCCGCTCGGCGTGGCGCTGTTCGACGATCCGCTGGGCGCGGACAACGCGGTCGGGTCCACCGTCGGGCGCCCGCTCGCGGCGTTGACCCAGGAGTGGCAGGCGGCGGTCGACCGGCGGTTCGGGACACGAACGTGGGGCTCCATCGAAACGGTCGACCAGGCCCGTCGCACGCTTCGCAGCGCCCAGTTCGCGACCGTCTACGCCGACATGCGCGAGGTGATCATGCTCGACCCGGAGGCGACCTGGTGACATCGGACAGGAGGAGTTGCTCGTGAGCGTGCGGCTGGAGACCAATGGTGGGGTGGCGGAGGTGGTCCTCGACCGACCGGACGTCCTCAACTCGCTCGATGACGGCATGGTCGCCGAGTTCCATGCCGTTCTCGACGGCACCGCCGACGCGCGGTGCATGATCGTGCGCGGCGAGGGCCGTGGATTCTCTGCCGGTCGTGATCTGTCCACCGCCGAGCCGCTGACCGAGGACGCGGCGGCGATCCTCGGCGACGTGTTCAACCCGCTCATCGCCCGCATCGCCGAGCTGCCCGTGCCGACGATCGCGGCCGTGCACGGGGCATGCCTCGGTGTGGGCTTCGGCATCGCCATGGCGTGTGACCTCGTCTACTGCGCGGCGAAGACGAAGATCGGCTCACCGTTCGCCAACATCGGTGCGGTCCTCGACTCCGGTGGCCATGCCGCGCTCGTCGGCCGGGTCGGTCCGCACCGCGCCCTCGAGCTGATCTACACGGGGCGCCTGATCGATGGCAACGAGGCCGCGTCGATGGGGCTCGTCAACGGCGTCGTACCCGACGATGAGCTGCTCGACCGCGTGCGCGCGATCGCCGACTCGATCGCGTCCGGACCGACCGGCACGTTCGTGATGTCGAAGCGGCTCGTCCGCCGCATCGTCGATGAACACCTCTCGTTCACCGACGTTCTAGCCGCCGAGGCCACCGCCCAGGGCGCCGCCGCCGGAACCCCCGACTACGTCGAGGGCATGACCGCGTTCATGGAGAAGCGCCAACCGAATTTCTCGGGCCGCGTTACCTGAGCCTGTCGTTCAGAGGCGAGCGCCCGGTTCGGCACGGCGGCGGCGCCAGCCGCTTCGCCGGCCGCATCGTGTTACGTGAACTCGCTGCCGAGGTAGGCGGCGATCACGGCCGGGTCCGACTGCACCTCGGCGGGCGAGCCGAGCGCGATCCGCTGGCCGAAGTCGAGCACCAGCACCCGATCGGCGATGTCCATCACCAACCCCATGTCATGTTCGACGAGCACGATCGTGATCCCGAGCTCAGTGCGAATGTCGAGGATGAACCGCGCCATGTCCTCGGTCTCTTCGAGGTTCATCCCGGCGACCGGCTCGTCGAGCATCAACAGTTCCGGCTCCATCGCGAGCGCACGTCCGAGCTCGACGCGCTTTTGGAAGCCGTATGGCAGCAGCGCGACGGGATGCTTGCGCCACTGCTCGATCTCGAGGAAGTCGATGATGTCTTCGACCTTGCGGCGGTTCTCCATCTCCTCGCGCTTGGCGGGTCCGAACCACACGGCGCCGGAGAAGATCGAACGTCTCATGCGGACGTGACGGCCGGTGAGCAGGTTGTCGACCACCGTCATCTGCGGGAACAACTCGATGTTCTGGAACGTCCGCGCGATCCCGAGCGCGGCGATCCGGTCGGGCCGCAGGCCGAGGATCGACTCACCGCGCCAGCGGATTTCGCCCTGCTGCGGGCGGTACACCCCACTGATGGTGTTGAAGATCGACGTCTTGCCGGCGCCATTGGGGCCGATGATCGCGAACAGCTCGCCCTCGTCGACGCTGAACGACACGTCGTCGATCGCGGTCACGCCGCCGAACCGCAGGTTGATCTCGTCGACCTCCAGGACCGCCGCCATCAGGAGAGCCACCTCTTGCGGCGCTTGTAGTGCTTGATGTCCTTGAACGACTTCTTGGCGCCCTCCTCGCCGTGGAGGCCGAGGTAGAACTCCTTCACGTCGTCGTCGGCGAGGAGCTTCTTGGGGTCGCCGTCCATCACGATCTTGCCGGTCTCCATGATGTAGCCGTAGTTGGCGATCGAGAGCGCCATGAACGCGTTCTGTTCGATCAGCAGCACGCTGGTGCCCGACTTGTTGATGTCGACAACGATGTCGCGGATCTGTTCGACGAGCTTCGGGGCCAACCCGAGCGAGGGCTCGTCGAGCACGAGCAGGCGCGGCTTCGACATCAACGCCCGGGCGATCGCCAGCATCTGCTGCTCGCCGCCGGACAGGTAGCCGGCAACCTGCTTGCGCCGTTCCCTGAGTCGTGGGAACAGCTCCATCACGCGCTCGTACGCCTCGGCGGTCGCCGCCTTGTCCTTGACGCTGATCGCACCGCAGATCAGGTTCTCGTCGACGGTCAGCTCACCGAACACCCGGCGCCCCTCCATGACCTGGGTGATGCCGGTGCTCACGATCTCCGACGGCTTCTTGTCGTTGAGGCTGACACCGTCGTAGGTGACCGAGCCCTTGGTGATCGTGCCGTTGTGTACGTCGAGGAGCCCCGTCACGGCGCGAAGGGTGGTGGTCTTGCCGGCGCCGTTGGCCCCGAGCAACGCCACGATGTGACCGTCGGGCACCTGGATCGACAGGCCGCGCAAGACGAGGATCACCTCGTTGTAGACGACCTCGACGTTGGCGAGTTCGAGCACGTTCGAGCCCCCGGTTGCATTGGTCAGGGTGGTGGGGCCGGTTGCTCGGCCCCACCACCACCTCGGATGTTGGCTGTGGATACTGGCTGTTCAGCTGTTGCGACGCGTCGCGCCCTCGGGCGTCAACCCTCCGGCACGAAGCAGGCACCCTGGAAGTCGTGGTTCGCCGCCGTGTCGGAGACGAACGGTCCGTCCAGCAGGGTGAAGCCGGTGCCAGCGTCGTCATCCGACACCGTGCCGTCCGGCGTGAACTTCGAGATGTCGACGTCGTACACGTACGACTCACGCACGATGTAGTCGTTGGGCTCACCCGAGAACGTCTGGTTGGGTGAGAGGCCCTTGAAGTCGATCTCAAGATCCGGATCCTTCGCCGCGGCGACGACCCCGGCGCGGGTCATGTCGCCGTTGGCAGCTGCCTTCTCGAGGATCTGCTGCGTGGCGTAGCCCTCGGTCCAAGAGACGATGTACACGTCGGAGATCGGCGCCGTTGGCCGCTTGGCGCGCATGCCCTCGACCATCTCCGTCATGCCCGGCACGTCGGCCGAGTTCCAGAGCTGGGTGTACGTCGAGTGCGTGTAGAGCTCGTCGAGGACCGGACCGAGGTCGGTGCCCAGCAGCTGGAAGTTGTAGGTCGGCGAGTTGCCCGACCAGTGCGCCCGCAGGCCCTGGGCGTAGGCGCCGCCCATGATCTCGGCGAAGGTCGTCGGGTTGATCGTGGCCCACACGAGGTCCGGGTTGGCGTTGACCAGTTCGGTGATGACCGGTGTCTGGTCGGAGCC
>DASUEW010000762.1:0-2547 GCA_036274875.1 Ilumatobacteraceae bacterium | reverse complement strand
GTGGGTGAAGGGCTCCGCTCGATCGCGCCCTACGCGGTGGCGATGGCGTATCGCGTGCGCTTCTACATGGACCTGAACGCGCGCGAAGCGATGCACCTGATCGAACTGCGCACCGCGCCGCAAGGACATCCCGCCTACCGGCGCGTCTGCCAGCAGATGCACACCCTCATCCGCGACCGCGCCGGACACCACGCGATCGCCGACGCGATGGTGCACATGACCACCGAAGCTCCGGAGCTCGAACGGCTCGAGTCCGAGCGTCGCGCCGAGTCCCGCCGCGAACCGCGTTGATGGGGCAATGTGTGACGGTTGTCACACAACGGCCAGTGAGTGCCTGGATTCGGCGCCTCTATGCTCCGGCGCGGCAACCCCGGGTGAGGACTGACGCGACATGGCCGACGACGACGATGACATCACAGAGGATGGGCCCGACGACGTCGACGATGTGGTCGAGCCCGATGAGGATGCCGAGGACGCGGATGTCGAGGTCGAACCGGACGAGGACGCGTTCAGCGAGGACGACGACACCTTGCTGGTGCTCGAAGTCGACGACGACGATGTCGTGGCCGACGACGTGGTCGACGACGAGGAAGCCGAAGAGGAAGACGACGACGCGGTCGCGGCGCGCAAGAAGCGACGCAAGACGGCTGCTGCTGCGGACGAAGAGGAGGACGACGACGACGAGGACCTCGTCTCGCCCGACGACGTCGAAGCCGATCTCGATCGGATCCTCAAGGACCGGATGGTCACGGTGGAGGAGGACGACGAGGACGACGAAGAGGCCGACGAGCCCGAGGAACGCGCCGAGGCAGGCGATCGGCTACAACCGAAGCGGGCGGACGAGACGCTCTGTGGCAGCTGCTTCCTTCTGGTGCGCCCGAACGCACCGGGTTGTCCCGTCGGTGACGACAACTGCCCGATCTTCAAGTGATCGATCCCGACGTCCGCAGCGCCGAGCCGCGTGACGTCGCAGAGCTCGTCGCCCTCGAGACCGAGGCGCGGTGTGCGTTGGTCGACCAGCGGGGCGGGCGGCGTTGGCTCGAGGAGCACCCGCGCATCGGCGACACCTGGCCCGACCGACTCGCGTCCGACACCGTCTTCGTGGCATTCATCGACGACGTGCTCGTCGGCTACGCCGTGGTCGTCGACACCGGACCCGACATCAGCCGGATCGATCAGGTCTTCGTGACACCGGGGGCGCGGGAGCTCGGCTTCGGCGAAGCGCTGCTGGCGGCCGGATTGACGCACGCCCGGGACCGCGGCGCCCAGGTCTTCGAGGGCGAGGCGCTCCCCGGCGATCGCGACACCAAGAACCTCTACGAGCGGGCCGGCATCACCGCCCGCTTGATCACGGTGTCGACGCGACTCGACGGCTGACTCGAAAGCGGTTCAGCGACCTGTCCAGATGGGCGCACGCTTCTCGATGAAGGCAGTGAGCCCTTCGTTCGTATCCTGCGATGCGATGACCACCGCGAACTCGTCGTTCGTCATCTGCTTGAGGGTCTCGTCGTCGGCGTAGGCGGACGCCAGGACGACCTTTCGACTCGCCCACACGGCGAGCGGCGCGTTGGCGACGATCTTGTCGGCGAGTCGGAACGCCTCGTCGACGGCTTCGCCGGGTTCGACCAGCCGGGATACCAGCCCGAGGTCGTACGCACGCTGGGCCGGGATCGGCTCACCGGTGAGGATCGCCTCCATCGCGGCTGCCTGGCCGATCGCGCGCGGCAGGCGGAACAACCCACCGGCGCCGGCGATCAGGTTGCGTTTGACCTCGGCCAGGCCGAACGCAGAACGCGTCGTCGCCACGACGAGGTCGGAGGCGAGCACGATCTCGCACCCGCCGGCGGTCGCCAGCCCGTCGACTGCGACAATGATCGGTTTGCGGCGCTCGCGGTAGACGTACCCCGCGAAACCCCCGCGTCGAGTGGCGAGCGAGGCCGCCTGGCCGGCGCTGATGGCCTTCAGATCGGCGCCGGCGGAGAACACCGGTCGGTCCTGCCCCTCGGTGTTCGCGGCGAGGACGCCGACCCAGACCGAGTCGTCGTCCTCCATCTGATCGATCGCCGCCTCCAGTCCGTTGGCGACGTCGCCGTTGACGGCGTTGCGGGCCTCAGGTCGGTTCAGCGTGATCAGCGCGACGCGCCCACGCACCTCATATTTGACGATGTCGGACATGCGACGCCGATGGTAGAGGTGCGCTCGCGAGCGGGTCGAACCAGCGCCGCTCAGACCGGTGGGACGTCACCGACGGCAGGGTCGGATTCGACCGTGTCACCGTGGTCGCTCGGGCCAGAATCGCTGTCGGCGGCGGGAGGGGGCTCCGGTGCTGGTTCGGCCGGGGCCGGGGTGTCGTCGACGGCGGCTGGTTCGGGTGTCGGTTCGGCCGGCGTGGGTGGCTCCTCGGCGCCGTGATCGGCTTGGTCACGTTGTTCCGCTTCCGGCGCGGAAGGCGGTGACGAAGGCAGGGGGGCTGGTTCGGGCGCCGGTGCCTCGTCGATGCTCACTGCGGCGTGGTCACGTTGTTCCGCTTCCGGCGCGGAAGGCGGT
>DASUEW010000761.1:0-3898 GCA_036274875.1 Ilumatobacteraceae bacterium | reverse complement strand
CAGCAACGACACATGCACGTGCCGGTGGCTGTGGCGCGCCGCGAGCTGACCGTCATGGATGTGCTCGTGGTGGCCGTCGTCGTGGAGATGCTCGTGTGCGTGTTCGACCGCATCGTGGGCGTGGTCGTGTTCGTGGTCGCTTCCGAGCACGAATGTCACCCCGACAAGGGCGACGACGAGCGAGGTGACCTGCCAGCCGGTCGCCGCATCGCCGAGCACCGTCCACGCCACCGCGGCGCCGATGAACGGCGCGGTCGCAAAGACGAGCTGTCCTCGCGCCGCTCCAAGATCGCGTGCCCCCGCCACCCACAGTGTGATCGACAAGCCGTAGCCGAGCGCGCCCACGGCGAGCGCCGCGATCACATCAGCGGTGGCCGGGATCGCGCCGATCGACAATCCGATCGCGAGGTTGGCGCCTCCGGCGATCGCGCCCTTGACCAACGTGATGTGGGATGGGGCGAGGTCGTCGAGGGCTGCCGTCACGCTGTTGTCGACGGCCCAGCACAAGCATGCCGCCGCGATCAGCAGCGCACCCCAACGCAGTTCTGCGCTCCCCGACCAGCCCAGCAGGAGTCCGGCGAGCACCACGAGCGAGGTACCGGTGACCACGCGGGAATCGACGTGCTCCCGAAAGAACGTCGCGGCCACGATCGTGGTGAAGACCAGTTCCAAGTTCAACAGGAGCGAGGCAGTCGCCGCAGGCGCATTGGCGAGACCCGTCGCGAACAGCACCGGTCCCACCGCTCCGCCGACGACGACGGCAACGCCAAGTCGCACACCGCTGCGACGCATCGCCGCACGCGACGGGATGGCGCGCCCGGCGACCGGAACCACGGCGACCGCGGCACCCAGGTACAACAGACCGGCCAGCGTGAACGCGCCCATCTCGCCCGCCAGCCGCGACGCCAACGGCGCTGACACACCGAACAACACGGCCGCCAGAGCACACCGCACAACCCCGCGGCGGCTCACGCTGCCGCCAGTCGACGCGGACCACCCGACAACGTCACATGCCAAGTCTGGCGTGCGACGTTCCCGCTCGCGCCGGTACGGTCACGATTCGTGATCACCACGCTCCGACGGCTCCGCCTTGCAGTCACGCTGGTGATCGCCGTGTTCGTGGTCGGCACGATCGGCTACGTGAGCTTCGGCTTCTCCCTTGTCGACGCCATGTACCAGACCGTCACCACCATCTCGACGGTGGGCTTCCGGGAGGTCAACGAGTTCTCGACCGCCGAGCAACTCTTCACGATGGTGATCATCGTCACCGGTGTCGGCACAGCGCTCTATACCTTTACGCTCGGGGTTCAGGTCGTGGTCGAGGGCCAGCTCGGCGACCTCGTTGGGAGGCGGCGGATGGACAAGCGGATCGCCAACATGCGTGATCACGTCGTCGTGTGCGGGTGGGGCCGGGTCGGCAGAGCGGTCGCCGACGACCTCGCCCGCAGCGGCAAGGTCGTCGTGATCGTCGACTCCGACGCGGAGCGACTTCGCGAGCTCGACTACCCGACGGTGGTCGGAGACGCGACGCTCGACAGCACGCTGCGCGCCGCAGGCATCGAACACGCCTCGGCGTTGATCGCAGCCCTCACCGGCGATGCCGAGAACCTGTTCGTCACGTTGTCCGGCCGGTCGATCAACCCCGGTCTGTTCATCGTCGCCCGGGCGCGTGAGGAGGAGAGCGTGCCCAAGCTGGCCCGCGCCGGCGCCGATCGGGTGGTCAACCCGCAGGAGCTCGGCGCGGCGCGCATGGCTTCCTTCATCGTCCGGCCGCACATCGCCGAGTTCGTCGATGTCGTGATGCACGAACGCTCGTTGGAGTTCCGCATGCAGGAGTTCGAAGTCACCGATGGATCTCCGCTCGCCGGGAAGTCACTCCGTGACGCCGACCTGCGCCAACGGGCGAACGTGCTCGTGCTCGCCTTGCGCCACGTCGACGGCACGTTCACGACGAACCCCGACCCGGACACGGTCATCGAGCCGAAACAGGTGATCATCGCCGTCGGCATCGGCGACGACCTGTCCCGTCTCGAGGAGGTCAGCTCGTGACCGGGGATCGGCGTTCGTTCTGGGCATGGTGCATGGAGTCGGAGGAGCCGACCGATGCCGACCGGGCCGCGCTGGCGGCGCAGTTGTCCGGACGCTACGGCACCGGGATCGTGGCTCGAACGGTGCCGCGGGCCGAGGACGCGCAACTGCGAGCGCCGCGCATCTCGGTGCCCGACCGGCTGTCGGCCTGGTGCGACGACTCGACGTACGAGCGGGCCTTCCACGCGTACGGGGCGAGCTTCACCGACCGCACCCGGGCGTTCAACCTCGACTTCCCGAATCCTCCCGACGTCGTCGCCCATCCCCGTGACGAGCAGGAGCTCGAGATCACGCTCGAGTGGTGTGACAGCAACGGGTATGTCGCCATCCCGTACGGCGGCGGCTCGTCGGTGGTCTGGGGCGTGAACCCGCCCGACGAGTGTGGCCCGTGCGTGACGATCGCCCTCGACCGTCTCGACCGCGTCCTCGAGATCGACGAAGTGTCGCGAGCGGCTCGCATCCAGGCGGGCGTGCTCGGTCCGGCCCTCGAACAGCAGTTGAAGCCGAGCGGCCACACACTGCGCCACTTTCCGCAGTCGTTCCGGTTCAGTTCGTTGGGCGGATGGATCGTCACCCGATCCGGCGGGCACTACGCCACCAACCACACCCACATCGACGATTTCGTCGAGTCGGTTCGGATGCTGACACCACGAGGGTGGTGGGAGAGCCGCCGGCTTCCGGGCAGCGGCGCCGGACCGAGCCCGGACCGCATGGTCATCGGTTCGGAAGGCATCCTCGGCGTCGTCACCGAGGCGTGGATGCGGATCCAGAAGCGGCCGACGTATCGCGCCACCGCCGGGGTCGCCTTCGACTCGTGGCCGGCGGGATGCGACGCCGTGCGGATGATCGTGCAGTCCAAGTTGTGGCCCGCCAACCTCCGCATCCTCGACCCGGTCGAGGCCGGACGCGCCGCGGGCCTCGACGGCACGCAGGCGCTGGTGATCGTGGCGTTCGAATCGTCGGATCTGTCGCAGCGGCACAACATCACCGAAGCGGTCGCCATCGCGCGGGCCGCGGGCGGACATGTCGCCGACGACGAGATCAGGGTCGACGATGGTCGGGGCGCTCCCACCGGACGAGACGGCGCAGTCGGCGCGTGGCGCGACGCGTTCATCGGGGTGCAGCTCGGTGTCGACACGTCCCTCGGACTCGTCGCCGACACGTTCGAGACGGCGATCACGTGGGACCGATGGCCCGAGTTCGACGCCACAGTTCGTTCTCGAGTGACCGAGGCGCTGCGCGAGGTGTTCGGCGAGCATCACTCGCTGTCGTGCCGGTTCACCCATGTGTATCCCGACGGGCCCGCTCCGTACTAC
Organism: Ilumatobacteraceae bacterium; assembly: GCA_036274875.1. Lineage (GTDB taxonomy): Bacteria > Actinomycetota > Acidimicrobiia > Acidimicrobiales > Ilumatobacteraceae > JALOLG01. Next base: position 494 of record DASUEW010000761.1, on the reverse strand, counting down.
ACGTGGACCGGCGTCGGTCGACCCGGCTCGGAGATCTCGATGTGGTCCGAGATCAAGGCCGCCTCGAACGCCATCGTGGTCGACGCCGGTGGCACCGTGACCCACCACCACGCGGTCGGACGCATGCATCGTCCCGACGGTTACGACCGCCAGCGGCCCGAGCTGTTCGCAAACTCGCTGCGCGCGGTCAAGCGGACCCTTGATCCCAACGGCATCCTCAACCCCGGAGTCCTCATCGACCCGTAGTACGGGTCGTGCGGCGCATTCGGACCGGACCTCGCGGAGCCCGAGAATCAGATCATGGGTCGACGCCGAACCTGTAGATGGTGGTGGTCTCGTACGCCTCCCCGGGTCGCAGCACGGTCGAGGGGAAGTTGTCGTGGTTCGGTGAGTCGGGGTAGTGCTGGGTCTCGAGAGCGAAGCCGTAGCTCTGGCGGTACATCTTGCCGCTCGTGCCGATCAGCGTGGCCCGGGTAGCTCTCCTCGCCGTCAGG